>NZ_JBEXZD010000009.1:0-133260 GCF_040628575.1 Streptomyces sp. NPDC006393 | reverse complement strand
TGCGGCTGTGCATCTCTCTTTCCGTACTCGCCGCTGTTGCGTTCTCTGGTGCCGCACCTCGCCGCGTTGTCGTCGGTCGCCGATGCTCCGCATCGACTCCCTCCTCCGCCTTGCGATGCACGGCACCAGCCGCCGCTCCCTGACCCGGCCTGATCGACGAGACACCACCTAGCTACCCGAGCCCTCCTGGACGTACTCCGTCGGAAGGACGGGTTCCCCGCGGGAGAGCTGGGTCGCGGACAGCGGGAGATTGGCGCGGACGGCGCAGTGCCGGTCGCGTACGGCGTCCAGCGGCTCGCGGCCGACGACCTCGCCGCCCTTGACCAGCTGCACCAGCAGCTGCCGGCCGGCCAGCTCGTCGGGCACCGGGCCGGTGCCCACCACCTCGGTCTCCGCGACGCCGTACGCGTCCAGCCGGCGCGCCGCCCACTTGCGGCCGCCGATGGACGTCTTGCCGCCGCTGGACTTCTTCGCCACCGGTGTCAGCGGAGCGTCCGGATCGGCGGACTCGGCGCGGGCGACCAGCTTGTAGACCATCGAGCAGGTCGGGTGGCCGGAGCCGGTGACCAGCTGGGTGCCGACGCCGTACGCGTCCACGGGCGCCGCCGCGAGCGAGGCGATGGCGTACTCGTCGAGGTCGGAGGTCACGACGATCTTCGTGTCACGGGCGCCCAGCTCGTCCAGCTGCTGCCGTACCCGGTGCGCGACCAGCAGCAGGTCGCCGGAGTCGATGCGCACCGCGCCCAGCTCGGGCCCGGTGATCTCCACGGCCGTACGGACGGCCTCGGCGACGTCGTAGGTGTCCACCAGCAGCGTGGTGCCCCGGCCGAGCGAGTCGACCTGGGCGCGGAAGGCGTCCCGCTCGGAGTCGTGCAGCAGGGTGAAGGCGTGGGCGGCGGTGCCGACGGTGGGGATGTTGTACCGGAAGCCCGCGGCCAGGTCGGAGGTGGAGGAGAAGCCGCCGACGTAGGCGGCGCGGGCGGCGGCGACGGCGCCCAGCTCGTGGGTGCGGCGGGCGCCCATCTCGATCAGCGGCCGGTCACCGGCGGCCGAGGACATCCGGGAGGCGGCGGCCGCGATCGCCGAGTCGTGGTTGAGGATCGACAGGATGACGGTCTCCAGCAGCACGCACTCGGCGAAGGAGCCCTCGACCCGCATGATCGGCGAGCCCGGGAAGTACACCTCGCCCTCGGGGTAGCCCCAGATGTCGCCGCTGAACCGGTAGTCGGCCAGCCACTGGAGAGTGGCCTCGTCCACCACCCCGTGCTCGCGCAGGAAGCCGAGGACGCCCGCGTCGAAGCGGAAGTTCTCCACCGCGTCCAGGACACGCCCGGTCCCGGCCACGACGCCGTACCGGCGTCCGTCGGGCAGCCGCCTGGTGAAGACCTCGAAGACGCTGCGCCGTCCGGCCGTCCCGGCCCGCAGAGCGGCCTGCAGCATCG
This sequence comes from Streptomyces sp. NPDC006393, assembly GCF_040628575.1. Taxonomy (NCBI): domain Bacteria; kingdom Bacillati; phylum Actinomycetota; class Actinomycetes; order Kitasatosporales; family Streptomycetaceae; genus Streptomyces; species Streptomyces sp. NPDC006393. The sequence goes on along the minus strand of NZ_JBEXZD010000009.1, from coordinate 131,818 downwards.
TCAGCTCGTATTGGTCGGTGAAGAGCGCCGTCGAGGGAACGTCCACCGGCAGCCTGAGGTCCGCTGCGTTCAACACGCCTCTCCTAGTCATGAATCTGCGGTCCCCCCGAGTGACTGCCGGGGGTCCGGGGGGTGTCCCCCGGTGTTCGCGGTATGACCAGGCATCGTACTCCCATTTCGTCAGTCTGACGATTTAAGATTTCCCGCCCGTCACCACCCGGCCGCCGCCCTGCCTGTTTGTGCTCCCACCCCCCTGTAGTGGCAGCATGGGCCATGTGACGGCAGCCGCACCCATCGAGATCGAGAAGACCGAGTCGGCGGAAGAGGTCTCCGCCGTACCCGAGCCGGACGTCCCCTGGGTGACGATCGTCCACAACGATCCCGTCAATCTCATGAGCTATGTGACGTATGTCTTCCAGACGTACTTCGGCTACTCCAAGGACAAGGCCACCAAGCTCATGCTCGACGTCCACCACAAGGGCCGGGCGATCGTCTCCAGCGGCAGCCGCGAGGAGATGGAACGGGACGTTCAGGCCATGCACGGCTACGGCCTGTGGGCCACGCTCCAGCAGGACCGCAAGTAGTCACGCACAGTCACGCAGCAGCCATCCAGCAGCCGTGGGCAGCAGGACAGCCCGGACCGACCGGAAGCAGCGAACCCCTTCCATGCCAGGACACTTCGAACCGCTCCCCGGCGGCGGCGCGGCCGTCGCCCTCGACGAGGTGGAGATCTCCATCATCCGGTCGCTGGCCGTGCAGCTCCTGGAGCTGATCGGCCCCGGCCCCGCCGAGGACACCCCCGCCGACCCGCTCGCCGAACTCTTCGCCGAGGGCCCGAGCGAACCGCCCGCCGACCCGGTCCTCAAGCGGCTGTTCCCGGACGCCTACAGCGACCCGGAGGAGCAGCCGGGCAGCCCGCAGGAGGCGGCCGAGCAGCGCGCCCACTCGGCGGAGTTCCGCCGCTACACCGAGAACGACCTGCGCGCCGGCAAACGCGAGAACGCGCTCGCGGTGGTCCACTCCCTCAACGAGCTGTCCCCGGCGGGCGAGGGCGGGGCCGTGCTGAAGCTGTCGCCGCAGGAGTCCCGGCGCTGGCTCGGTGCCCTGAACGACCTGCGCCTGGCCATCGGCTCCCGGCTGGAGATCACCGACGAGGACGACGCCGACGATCTCTACACCCTCCCCGACGAGGACGCGCGCAAGCCGATGGTGATGGCGTATCTGTGGCTCGGAGGGCTCCAGGAGACCCTCGTCACCACCCTCATGCCCTGATCGGCATGCCCGGATCGATCCGGATCGATCCCATTTCCGCCGCTTCTGTGTTCGCTCAGCGGACGCTCAGATCCGCATAACGATCCTGTTACCGCGGTGCCCCCGTATGCCCGATTCCGGTGGCCTTTGCCCGTTCCTAGTTGTGTGATGCATCACAGGCCCCACCTGTGATCTCTGTAAAGGTCGTGGTACATCTTCACGACCGCCCGGCGAACACCACCCATGTCCGCCGGGTGCGCCACCACGCCGACGACCGTCGGTTGGCACCAGCTCCATCACATCCGGGGGGATCGGGACCCGATCCGCGGCCGACTCAAGGCCCGGGTCGGCATGGAGAAAGGCGCACCATCCATGACCTCAGTGCAGGTCGACCAGCATCGCGACGGCAAAGAGGCCGCGCGGGACGGCGAGGGGTATCAGCGCGGGCTCGGCGCCCGGCAGATCCAGATGATCGCCATCGGCGGTGCCATCGGCACCGGCCTCTTCCTCGGCGCGGGCAAGGGCATCTCCAAGGCCGGACCCAGTCTGATCCTGGCCTATGCCATCGCCGGCCTCGTCATCTTCTTCATCATGCGGGCGCTCGGCGAACTGCTGATGTACCGCCCGGTGTCCGGTTCCTTCTCGGAGTACGCGCGCGAGTTCATCGGCCCCTTCGCGGGCTTCGTGACCGGCTGGACGTACTGGCTGTTCTGGGTCGTCACCGGCATCACCGAGGTCACCGCCGCGGCCGCCTACATGACGTACTGGTGGGACATCCCGCAGTGGCTGTCCGCCCTGATCTTCACCGTCGTCCTCTACGGCGCGAACCTGATCTCCGTGAAGCTCTTCGGTGAGCTGGAGTTCTGGTTCTCGATGGTCAAGGTCACCGCGATCATCGGCATGATCCTCATCTGCGCGGGCATCCTGACGATCGGCTTCTCCGACGCCGGCGACACCGCGTCCGTGGCCCACCTGTGGAACGAGGGCGGCTTCTTCCCGCACGGCGTCGGCAGCACGCTGATGACCCTCCAGATGGTGATGTTCGCCTTCCTCGCCGTCGAGCTGGTCGGTGTCACCGCGGGCGAGTCCAAGGACCCCAAGACCGTGCTGCCCCGCGCGATCAACACCGTGCCGTGGCGCATCGCCGTCTTCTACGTCGGCGCGCTGATCATGATCCTGTCGGTCGTGCCGTGGACGAACTTCCACCCGGGCGTGAGCCCCTTCGTCGCCGCCTTCCAGAAGATGGGCCTGGCCGCCGGCGCGGGCATCGTCAACTTCGTCGTCCTGACCGCCGCCCTGTCGTCCTGCAACTCGGGCATGTACTCCACCGGCCGCATGCTGCGCGACCTCGCGCTCAACAGCCAGGGCCCGAAGTTCTTCACCAAGCTGACGCCCAGCGGCACCCCGCTCATCGGCACGACGTTCTCCGCCGCGCTGATGCTGGTCGGCGTGTGGATCAACTACCAGTGGCCGGGCAAGGCGTTCGACTACGTGGTGTCCTTCGCCACCATCTCCGGCATGTGGGCCTGGATCGTCATCCTGATCAGCCAGATCCGCTACCGCGCCAAGGCCGACCGCGGCGAGCTGCCCCGCTCGGAGTTCCGCGCCCCGGGCGCCCCGTTCACCAGCTGGTTCGCGCTGGCGTTCATCGCCATGGTGATCGTGATGATGGGCATCGACAAGGACGCCCGCATCTCCCTGTACTGTGCGCCGCTGTGGGGCGTGATCCTGGGCGTCTCCTACTGGGTGCTCAGGCGCCGCAACCCGGAGGCCGCCGCCTTCAGCAGGCGCTGACCTCCCGGCGAGCCGGACGTCCGGCGGGAGCGGATACTCGTGGAAGCCGCTCCCGCCGCCGCTCAGGGCGTCCGCCATGTGGGCCGTTCCGTACCACTCCCCGGTACGGAGCGGCCCATCTGCTTATCCTTTGGCCATGCTGACCATCACCCAGTCGCTCTACGACCAGATCGTCGCCCACGCCCGCGAGGACCACCCCGACGAGGCGTGCGGCGTGGTCGCCGGTCCCGTGGGCGCCGGCCGCCCCGAGCGGTTCATCCCCATGCTCAACGCGGCCCGCTCGCCCACCTTCTACGAGTTCGACTCGCAGGACCTGCTCAAGCTCTACCGCGAGATGGACGACCGCGACGAGGAGCCGGTGATCATCTACCACTCCCACACCGCGACCGAGGCCTACCCCTCCCGCACCGACATCTCCTACGCCAACGAGCCCGGCGCCCACTACGTCCTGGTGTCCACGGCGGACACCGACGGGGCCGGCGAGTTCCAGTTCCGCTCGTTCCGGATCGTGGCGGGCGAGGTCACGGAGGAGGAGGTCAAGGTGGTCGAGGCCTACTGATCCCACATCGTGGACGGAATCGGTCCGAAGTGCGAGATCACACTCGGGGACCGGTACCGGGAATCGATACGATGACCGCATGGTTCTGAACGACGTGAGCGACAAGACGCCGGGCATGCTGCTCGTGGCGCGGCTGCACGTCGACCTGTGCAGGCTGAACAGCGCCATCTGTTGACGTTCTCCTGCCGCCGTCCGGCCGTGAGCCGCGGCGCTTCCCTGTGCCGACCGCCTGGGAGAACCCATCGCGCGCCGCACCCTTTCGACGACACCTTCCTGACAGGAGCCCGCAACCATGGCCATCGAGGTCCGCATCCCGACCATCCTCCGCACCTACACCGACGGGCAGAAGGCGGTGGAGGGCAACGGGGAGACCCTCGCCGAGCTCTTCGCCGACCTCGAGGCCCGGCACCCGGGCATCCAGGCCCGCATCGTCGACGGCGACCAGCTGCGCCGGTTCGTCAACGTCTACCTGAACGACGAGGACGTCCGCTTCCTGGACGGCATCAACACCAAGCTGGCCGACGGCGACAACGTGACGATCCTGCCGGCCGTCGCCGGCGGCATGCGCTGATCGGTCGCTGAGCAGCGATGCGCTACGACTCCCCGCTGGCCGCGGTCGGCAACACCCCTCTGGTGCGCCTGCCGCGGCTCTCGCCGTCCGCCGACGTCCGCATCTGGGCGAAGCTGGAGGACCGCAACCCGACCGGCTCGGTCAAGGACCGCCCCGCCCTGCACATGATCGAGCAGGCGGAGAAGGACGGCCGGCTCACCCCGGGCTGCACGATCCTCGAGCCCACCTCCGGCAACACCGGCATCTCGCTGGCCATGGCGGCCAAGCTCAAGGGCTACCGCATGGTGTGCGTGATGCCGGAGAACACCTCGCAGGAGCGCCGGGACCTGCTCGGCATGTGGGGCGCGGAGATCATCTCCTCCCCGGCAGCGGGCGGCTCCAACACCGCCGTGCGCGTGGCCAAGGAACTGGCCGCCGAGCACCCGGACTGGGTGATGCTCTACCAGTACGGCAACCCGGACAACGCCGGCGCCCACTACGCCACCACCGGGCCCGAGATCCTCGCCGACCTGCCCTCGATCACGCACTTCGTCGCGGGCCTGGGCACCACCGGCACCCTGATGGGCGTCGGGCGCTATCTGCGCGAGCACAGGCCCGGCGTGCAGATCGTCGCCGCCGAACCGCGCTACGACGACCTGGTGTACGGCCTGCGCAACCTCGACGAGGGCTTCGTCCCCGAGCTCTACGACGCCTCCGTCCTCACCGCCCGCTTCTCCGTCGGCTCCGCCGACGCGGTCACCCGCACCCGTGAACTCCTCCAGCAGGAGGGCATCTTCGCGGGCGTCTCCACCGGCGCCGCCCTGCACGCGGCCATCGGCGTCGGCAGGAAGGCGGTCAAGGCGGGACAGAGCGCCGACATCGTGTTCGTCGTCGCCGACGGCGGCTGGAAGTACCTCTCCACCGGCGTCTACACGGCCGCCACCACGGAAGAGGCCATCGAGACGCTCCAGGGCCAGCTCTGGGCGTAGGGCCGTAGGGCCAGGCCGTAGGGTCGTAGGGCCTTTTCAGCGACAGGCCCTGGCCCTGCTCGGGCACGCGCGCGGCCCCCTCTCTCATGTGGGGGCTAAGCGCATCCTATGGAGACGCAAAGAATTCGCTCCGGTACTGCCGGGTAGCACGCGCTGGTATTACGTTCCTCCCGCGCCCTGTCATGTCACGCTCACCCAGCGCCATGACGGGCGTCTGCGAGTGTCATGCTCATGACTGCGCGGTCTCGCCGCCGCTACGCGCGTCACGGGCTGCCAATCCAGTGCGAATCCCCACGTCAACCGGAGGCAGTACCCCATGCGTGAGTCACGCCCGAGCCGGCAAAGACGGAGTCTGAGAAGACTCCTCGCCGTCGCGTTCCCCGCCCTCGCCCTCACCGTCGCCGGACTCGTCGCCGCCCCCACGGCCGGCGCCCAGCCCGCCGCCGCGGCGCAGCCGCACCTCACCAGAACCGCGCAGAACGCCAAGGCCCTGACCGCCCCCGAGCGCCAGACCTTCCACTCCACCGGCAAGGCCGGCCAGAAGGTCCCCACCCAGCACCTGTGCGCCACCGCCGAGCCGGGCCACGCCTCCTGCTTCGCCCAGCGCCGCACCGACATCAAGCAGCGCCTCGCCTCGGCGCTCGCGGCCGCCGCGCCCTCCGGCCTCTCCCCGGCCAACCTGCACAGTGCCTACAACCTGCCCACCACGGGCGGCTCCGGCCTGACCGTCGCCGTCGTCGACGCCTACAACGACCCCAACGCCGAGTCGGACCTGGCCACCTACCGCTCGACCTACGGCCTGTCGCCGTGCACCAAGGCCAACGGCTGCTTCAAGCAGGTCAGCCAGACCGGCTCCACCACCTCGCTGCCCTCCAACGACACCGGCTGGGCCGGCGAGGAGGCACTCGACATCGACATGGTCAGCGCCGTCTGCCCGAACTGCAACATCATCCTCGTGGAGGCCAACTCGGCCAACGACACCGACCTCGGCATAGCCGAGAACGAGGCCGTCGCCCTCGGGGCCAAGTTCGTCTCCAACAGCTGGGGCGGCGACGAGGCGTCCAACCAGACCACCGAGGACTCCCAGTACTTCAGGCACCCGGGCGTCGCCATCACCGTCTCCGCCGGTGACTCCGGCTACGGCGCCGAGTACCCGGCGACCTCCCAGTACGTGACCGCCGTCGGCGGCACCGCGCTGACCACCGCCTCCAACTCCCGCGGCTGGAGCGAGAGCGTCTGGCACACCAACTCCACCGAGGGCACCGGTTCCGGCTGCTCCGCCTACGACCCCAAGCCCAGCTGGCAGACCGACACCGGCTGCGCCAAGCGCATGGAGGCCGACGTCTCCGCGGTCGCCGACCCCGCCACCGGCGTCGCCGTCTACGACACCTACGGCGGCTCCGGCTGGGCGGTCTACGGCGGCACCAGCGCCTCCGCCCCGATCATCGCCGGCGTCTACGCCCTCGCGGGCACCCCGGGCAGCGGCGACTACCCGGCGAAGTACCCGTACTCCCACACCGGCAACCTGTACGACGTCACCAGCGGCAGCAACGGCTCCTGCTCGACCTCGTACTTCTGCACCGCCCGCACCGGCTACGACGGCCCGACCGGCTGGGGCACCCCCAACGGCACCACCGCCTTCACCTCCGGCACCACCAGCGGCAACACGGTGACCGTCACCAACCCGGGCAGCCAGTCCACCGCCACCGGAAGCTCCGTCAGCCTCCAGATACACGCCACCGACAGCGCCGGCGCCGCCCTCACCTACAGCGCCACCGGCCTGCCCACCGGACTGTCCGTCAACAGCTCCACCGGCCTGATCTCCGGCACCGCGTCCACCGCGGGCATCTACCAGGTCACGGTCACCGCCAAGGACTCCACCGGCGCCTCCGGCTCGGCCTCCTTCACCTGGACCGTCGGCTCCTCCGGCGGCACCTGCACCTCGGCGCAGCTGCTCGGCAACCCGGGCTTCGAGTCCGGCACCACCGCCTGGACCGCCACCAGCGGCGTCATCACCAACGACAGCGGTGAGCCCGCCCACAGCGGCTCCTACAAGGCCTGGCTCGACGGCTACGGGACCACCCACACCGACACCCTGTCCCAGTCGGTGACCATCCCCGCCGGCTGCAAGGCCACCCTCACGTTCTACCTGCACATCGACACGTCGGAGAGCGGCAGCACCGCCTACGACAAGCTCACGGTGACGGCAGGCTCGAAGACCCTGGCGACGTACTCGAACGTCAACGCCGCCTCGGGCTACGCCCAGAAGTCCTTCGACCTGTCCTCGCTGGCCGGTTCCACGGTCACGCTGAAGTTCAGCGGCGCCGAGGACTCCTCCCTGCAGACCAGCTTCGTCGTCGACGACACGGCGATCACGACCGGCTGATCCGCGGACGCGCGAAGGGGCCCCGGCCGGGCGAGCGTGATCCGGCCGGGGTTCCGGCGTGCGCGGACCGGCCGGGGCTCCGGCGTGCGCGGACCGGCCGGAGCCCCGGCGTGCGCGGGGGAGCGGATCCTGATGTGCTGGAGAAACGTCACATCGGCATCAGGGCACTGGGCACCCGTGACCGGGACAGCAGAAAGGCGGCCGCCCCATGCGCCGTACGACGTCCACAACGCTCCACCGCACCGCCGTCGCCACCGCCACGGCGGCGGCAGCGGCCCTGCTCGCCGCCGGCTGCGGAGCGCAGCACGACGGCAGGGGCGGCGGCGCCCCGGGTTCCGCGGCCTCGAGTCCCACGGGCTCCGCGGGCTCCACGGGCTCCACGGGCGGCGGTCCGGCGTCCCCGTCGGCCGCCTCGCCGGCCTCTCCTTCGGCCACCCCGTCCGCGCCCGCATCCAAGGCCCCCTCCGGCTGCACCGGCCAGGCCCAGCTCGGCGCCGCCGACTCCGGCCGCACCGTCTGCCTCACCGTCGGCGGGTACCTGCGCCTCACCCTGGACGGCACCAAGGACCGCCCCTGGACCCCGGTCAAGGCCACCGGCACCGCCCTGAAGGGGGCCGACCCGGGCATCGTGATCCTGCCGGGCGACGCCCTCGCCGCCTACACCGCGGCCGCGCCCGGCACGGCCCGGCTGACCTCGTCCCGCCCACTGTGTGCGACCGGCCCCCACACGATCTCCTGCAAGGGCATCCAGGAGTGGACGGTCACCGTGAGGGTGACGCGACCATGACCTCAACCGGCCAGGTACCGCACCTGGTCCCAGAGCACCGGATCCACGACGCCCACCCGGCGCCGGAAGTCCCACACGGGCACCTCCCGCACCTCGTCGGTCTCCAGGAAGCTGGTCCGCCCCTGCGCGTCACCCACCGAGCCGGGCGGCAGGGGAATCACCCCGGCCCGCTCGTCGTGGTACCGGCTGGTGATCTTGGCGACCCGGGCGCGCTTGCCGTGCACGGACAGCACCAGGCAGGGACGGTCCCCGGTCCCCGAGCCCTCCTCGTGGGGCACGTTCGCCCACCAGATCTCCGCCGGCTGCGGCCGGGCGGCACCACCCCGCCCCAGCGCGCGCCCCGGCGACCGCGTCCTGCGTCCCGGGGGCCTGCGACCCCGCCCCCAGCCGTCCACGAGCGTGGCGACGAGCGCGAGCAGTACCACTGCCGCGAGCGCCAGCCACCACGACGTGTCCATAAGGACGACGGTACCGGCGCGAGACCTCCAGCGCGCGCCCTCTTTCACACCTCATGCGCCCCACGTCCAGCCGAACCGGTGACACCACAGGTGAGTTCGCCCACAACCGCCCTTGCCGGAGGAGCTACCGGCCGTTTCGCGCCTTACGCTCGACGGACCGCACGACCCCCGTCACCTTCTGTATCTTTCCCGCCAGCGGAGGTTTCTTCTCCATGAAGCTCACCGTCGTCGGCTGCTCGGGGTCGTTCCCGTCCGCGGAATCGGCCTGCTCGAGCTACCTCGTAGAGGCCGACGGCTTCCGGCTGCTCCTCGACATGGGCAACGGCGCCCTGGGCGAGCTGCAGCGCCACTGCGGTCTCTACGACCTCGACGCGATCTTCCTGAGCCATCTGCACGCCGACCACTGCATCGACATGTGCGCCTACTTCGTCGCGCGCTACTACCGGCACGACGGCGGGCCCTGCGCCCCTCTGCCGGTCTACGGCCCCGAGGGCACCGAGCACCGGCTGACCACCGCCTACGCCGACACCCCCACCGCCTCGTCCATGAGCGAGGTCTTCGACTTCCACACGGTCAAGCCGGGCACCTTCGACATCGGCCCCTTCACCGTGCACACCGAACTGGTGGCCCACCCGGTGGAGGCGTACGCCATCCGAATCGAGCACGGCGGCCGCGCCCTGACCTACTCGGGCGACACCGGCGTCAGCGAGGCCCTGGAGGAACTCGCCCGGGACACCGACCTGTTCCTGTCCGAGGCGGCCTTCACGGACGGCAAGGAATCCATCCCCGACCTCCACCTCAACGGCCGCGAGGCGGGCGAGACCGCCGCCCGCGCCCGTGCCCGCCGCCTCGTCCTCACCCACATCCCCCCGTGGACCGACCCCCAGATCAACCTCGCCCACGCCCGCGCGGTCTACTCCGGCCCGGTGGAACTGGCGGCGCCGGGAGCGGTGTACGAGATCTGACGCTCCGCCGACACGAGAAGGCCCCCGAGCAGTGCGCTCGGGGGCCTTCTCACATCCGGGGAGGACTCACGCCTTGGTGAGGTCCTCGACCTCCTCCTCGGGCTCACGGCCCGGGGTGGGGAGGTTGAACTTGACGATGGCGAAGCGGAAGACGAAGTAGTAGATCGCCGCGAATACCAAGCCGATCGGGATGATCAGCCATGGCTTGGTGTCCAGCTTCCAGTAGAGGACGTAGTCGATGAGTCCACCGGAGAAGTTGAAGCCCGCGTGGACACCCAGGCCCCAGGTCACCGCGAGGGACACAGCGGCGAGCACCGCGTGGATCACGTAAAGGAGCGGAGCGATGAACATGAACGAGAACTCGATCGGCTCGGTGACACCGGTGACGAAGGACGTAAGGGCCAGCGACGTCATCATGCCCAGTACGGCCTTGCGGCGCTCCGGGCGAGCCGTGTGGGCCATGGCGAGCGCGGCGGCCGGCAGGCCGAACATCATGATCGGGAAGAACCCGGACATGAACATGCCCGCCGTCGGGTCGCCGGCCAGGAAGCGCCCGTAGTCGCCGTGCACGATCTGGCCGGCCGAGTCCTTGAAGTCGCCGAGCTGGAACCATGCCACGGTGTTCACGAACTGATGCATGCCGATCGGAATCAGCCCGCGGTTGATCAGGCCGAACAGGGCGGCCCCGACGGAGCCGAGACCGGTCATCCACTCGCCGAAGTTGCTGATGCCCTCACCGATGGGCTTCCAGATCAGCCCGAAGAAGACACCCATCACGATGCCTACGAAGGCCATGATGATCGGCACCAGCCGACGGCCGTTGAAGAAGCCCAGCCAGTCGACCAGCTTGGTGCGGTGGTACCGCTGCCAGAGCACCGCGGCGAGCAGACCCATGATGATGCCGCCGAGGACACCGGGGTCGTTGTAGGTCGCGGCGATGTCCGCGCCGTTCTGGATCTTGGCCTCGGTGACCGGGAAGGACTGGAGGACCTTGCTGTAGACCAGGAAGCCCACCAGGGCGGCGAGAGCGGTCGAACCGTCCGCCTTCTTGGCGAAGCCGATGGCGACGCCGACGCAGAAGAGAATCGGCAGACTGCCGGTGATGGCGCTGCCCGCGTTGCCGAAGACCGATGCGACCTTGTCCCAGCCGAGACCATCGGCTCCGAAGACATCCGGCTGACCAAGCCGGACCATCAAGCCCGCCGCCGGCAGTACGGCGATCGGAAGCTGAAGGCTTCGGCCAACTTTCTGCAGGCCCTGGAACAGGCCTGAACCCCGCTTCTTCGCGGGAGCCGCCGACGATGTCGCGGTGGCGGTGCTCATTCGTCCTCCATCGGGTGGTGGTCTACACCACTCAGTGGTGTAGACCTGTTGTAGCACGATGAAGGTGAGGTAAGGAACCCGCGAACTTGCGACCGTTCCACTACGGGCCGTAGAGGTGATGTTCGTGCTGCTGGAGGGGGCCGTCAGGCCCTCGTGGTGTCCTCCACTTCCTCCTCCGGCTCACGCCCCGGAGTCCGCAGGTCGAACCTCGTGATCGCGAAACGGAAGACCGCGTAGTACACCACCGCGAAGCACAGCCCGATCGGCACGATCGCCCACGGCCGGGTCGCGAGGTTCCAGTTGATCACATAGTCGATCAGACCCGCCGAGAAGCTGAACCCGTCGTGCACGCCCAGCGCCCACGTCACCGCCATCGACACACCCGTCAGCACCGCGTGCACCGCGTAGAGCAGCGGAGCGATGAACATGAACGAGTACTCGATCGGCTCGGTGATCCCCGTGACGAACGACGTCAGCGCCACCGACAGCATCAGCCCGCCGACCTCCTTGCGCCGGCCCGGCCGGGCGGTGTGCGTGATCGCCAGTGCCGCCGCGGGCAGCGCGAACATCATGATCGGGAAGAAACCCGAGGTGAACTGGCCCGCGTTCGGATCCCCCGCCAGGAACATGTTGATGTCACCGTGCACCACCGTCCCGTCGGGCTTGGTGTAGCTGCCGAACTGGAACCACAGCGGCACGTTCAGGAACTGGTGCAGGCCGATGACCAGCAGCGCCCGGTTCGCCAGACCGAAGATCCCGGCACCCCAGGCCCCCGCGTCGTGCAGCCAGTCGCTGAAACTCTCCAGCCCGTCGCCGATCGGCGGCCACACCCACAGACACAGGGCGGCGAAGAGGATCGCCACGAACGCCATGATGATCGGCACCAGCCGGCGGCCGTTGAAGAACCCCAGCCAGTCCACCAGCCGCGTCCGGTGGAAACGCTGCCAGAAGAAAGCGGACAGCAGCCCCATCACGATCCCGCCGAAGACCCCGGGATTCTGGTACGTGAACGCCGTCACCGTCCCGCTCGCCGCCTGACAGCCGGTCGCGACCACCTTCGCACCCGCCGGACAGGTGATCGGGAACTGGTGCAGCACGTTGTAGTAGACGAGGAAGCCCGCCACCGCCGCCAGCGCGGTCGAGCCGTCCGCCTTCCTCGCCATGCCGATCGCCACACCGACGCAGAACAGCATCGGCAGCCCCAGCTGGCCGTCGAGCAGCGCGCCGCCCGCCCCCGCCATCACCTTCGAGACATCGGTCCAGCCCAGCCCGTCCTTGCCGAACACGTCCGGCTGCCCCAGCCGGTTCAGGATGCCCGCCGCCGGCAGCACCGCGATCGGCAGCTGAAGACTGCGGCCCATCTTCTGAAGACCCTGGAACAGGGTGTTCCAGCGCTCGCGCACGGGAGAGACCCTGGCGTCGGCGCTGTCCGCACTCATGGGCGTCCTTCCCCGGCTCCGCTCCTGGACGCGGCACCGGCCCGCTCCGGGGCACGGCACCGTGTCCGGCCCGCGTTTGGCCACCGCCCCAACGGTGGTGTAGACCAGTTGACGGACGGTTCCGCTGTCGTGAACGCCATCCTTCGGCACCCACGGCACGACCGCTCGCGAAGATGGGCCAATTGTGGGTTACTGCCACAAAGCGGTTTCGGACCAGGGAGAAGGAACATGGCCAGCAAGGCTGAGAAGATCGTTGCCGGGCTCGGCGGCATCGACAACATCGAAGAGGTCGAGGGCTGCATCACCCGCCTCCGCACCGAGGTCAACGACGCCTCGCTGGTCGACGAGGCCGCGCTCAAGGCAGCAGGCGCCCACGGCGTCGTGAAGATGGGCAACGCCATCCAGGTCGTCATCGGCACCGACGCCGACCCCATCGCCGCGGAGATCGAAGACATGATGTGACCCCTGCGCGGTCCACACGGACCGCGGGGTTCACCTGGAAGGGGCTCTTCCCGACACGGGAGGAGCCCCTTCCGCGCAGGGGGCTAGGCTCGGCACCATGTCTCGAATCGACGGCCGCACCCCCGAACAACTCCGCCCGGTCACCATCGAACGCGGCTGGAGCAAGCACGCAGAAGGCTCCGTCCTCGTCTCCTTCGGCGACACCAAGGTCCTCTGCACCGCCTCCTTCACCGAAGGCGTCCCGCGCTGGCGCAAGGGCAGCGGCGAGGGCTGGGTCACCGCCGAATACGCCATGCTGCCCCGCGCCACCAACACCCGAGGCGACCGCGAGTCCGTCAAGGGCAGGATCGGCGGCCGCACCCACGAGATCAGCCGCCTCATCGGCCGGTCCCTGCGCGCCGTCGTCGACTACAAGGCACTCGGCGAGAACACCGTCGTCCTGGACTGCGACGTCCTCCAGGCCGACGGCGGCACCCGCACCGCAGCCATCACCGGCGCCTACGTCGCCCTCGCCGACGCCGTCACCTGGGCCCAGGGCAAGAAACTGATCAAGCCCGGCCGCCAGCCGCTCACCGGCACCGTCAGCGCGGTCTCCGTCGGCATCGTCGGAGGAGTCCCGCTCCTCGACCTCCGCTACGAGGAGGACGTGCGCGCCGACACCGACATGAACGTCGTCTGCACCGGCGACGGCCGCTTCGTCGAGGTCCAGGGCACCGCCGAGGCCGCGCCCTTCGCCCGCGAGGAACTCAACACCCTGCTCGACCTCGCCGTGGCCGGCTGCACGGACCTCGCCGCGATCCAGCGCACGGCACTCGAGGCCACACGCGCAAAGTAAAGGGAGCCTCAAGACAGGCGACCGTCGAGGGCAACCCCGGCCACCCGGCCCGCGTCCCTACCGGTACGGGCGCACGGCACCACCGCCGTACGCCCGGCCACGACAGGGAGGGAACCGAACCATGGCCGCGAGCCGCCACCGACGACGCCCGGGCCGCACCACCGCCATCGCCGCCGCCACGGCCGCCGTCGCACTCGCCGTCTCCGCCCTCACCGGATGCGACGCGGTCGACAAGGCCCTGGACTGCGTCCAGACCGCCGACTCCATCGCCGACAGCGTCACCGACCTCCAGCAAGCGGTCCAGAACGCGTCGAACGACCCGACACAGACCGACGAAGCCCTCGCCGCCATCGAGAAGGACCTGAAGAAGATCGGCGACAAGACGGACAACACCGACGTCAACAAGGCCGTCGACGACTTGGGCAAGGCCGTGGACAACGTCCGCACCGCCGTCAGGAACGGCGACAAGACCCCGGACGTCACCCCGGTCACCGACGCCGCCGGTGAACTCACCAAGGTCTGCACACCCTGACGGTCCCCCGATACTGGTGAGCATGACCCGCTTGATCCTCGCCACCCGCAACGCCGGAAAGATCACCGAACTCAGGGCGATCCTCGCCGACGCAGGCCTCCCCCACGAACTCGTCGGCACCGACGCCTACCCGGAGATCCCCGACGTCAAGGAAACAGGCGTCACCTTCGCCGAGAACGCCCTGCTCAAAGCCCACACCCTGGCCCAGGCGACAGGCCTCCCGGCGGTCGCCGACGACTCCGGCCTCTGCGTCGACGTCCTCGGCGGCGCCCCCGGCATCTTCTCGGCCCGCTGGTCCGGCAAGCACGGCGACGACCAGGCCAACCTGGACCTCCTCCTCGCCCAGCTCTCCGACATCGCGGAGGAGCACCGGGGGGCCCACTTCGCCTGCGCGGCAGCCCTGGCCCTGCCGGACGGCACGGAGCGGGTGGTGGAAGGCCAACTGAGGGGCACTCTGCGCCACACCCCCGCCGGCACCAACGGCTTCGGCTACGACCCGATCCTCCAGCCGGACGGCGAGACCCGCACCTGCGCGGAGCTGACCCCCGACGAGAAGAACGCGATCAGCCACCGCGGCAAGGCGTTCCGGGCACTGGTACCGGTGGTGCGGGAGCTGTTGGGCTGAGGCAGGGCCGGCAAGAACCAGGAAGGGCGCGGCTCCCTGTTGGGAGCCACGCCCTGAATGTGGGGCCGACGAGACTCGAACTCGCACTGTTCACTACCTAAAAGTGATGCCTCCTGCCAAGTTGGGCTACGGCCCCACGCACAGCTTACTGGTACTTGGGGAGCTGTTTCGGCGGGATCAGTTGACCGCGCGATCGGTTGGAGAACGTGGCTGTCTGACTGTGGCAGGACGGGCACAGGTAACGCAGGTTCTCCCGGCGGTTGTCCAGACGATCGCCGTTGATGTGATCGATCTCCAGGACGAGTCGTCTGCCCTGCCATGTGTCCCCGACGTCGCACTGCTCGCAGACACGCGGCACACCGAGGTCGTCCAGGGCCCGCCGGAGCAGAGCCGTCTTGGTGCGGGGGCATCCGGGAGCAAGGCGTGCCAGGATCTCCCCGGCGGACTTGCGCTGTGGGGAGCGGGTGCCGCGAAAGTGGCCCTGCCCTGTGAAGTGGGCCGTCGACAGGCCGTACGCTTCGATACTGCGCTTCACGATCGTCCTGGCCGCGCCGCCGCTTCGGCCGAGAGCGGCCAGGACCCCTGCCAAGCTCTTGGCGGTTTTCACCGCAGCCGCCAGTTCGTTCCGAGGGAGAAGGCCAGGACCATATGCGCGTCCGCCGGTGAAGTGCGAGGTGTCGATCCCGAACTTGTTCAGCTTCTTCCTGATGTGGCCGTACGGGCCGTCTTGTGGAGGAATGCCCATGTACTCCAGCACCTCTCTGATGCTGTGTGCGTGAGCGGCGGCTTCTCTGAGGAGTTCTTCCGGATAACTGCGCCGTTTGCGTTCCGGCAGCGGCTCCTCGCGGAAGTGCGAGGTGTCGATGCCGTAGTGCTGCAGACGCGCTCTGAGATAGCGGCGAGGGCCGCTCCCCAACGGCGCTCCGAGCATGTGCATCAGGTCGACCATGCTGGTGGCCTTGGCGGCGGTGTATGTCAACAGGTCGCGGGTGTACTTCGACCCGCTCATGCGGCCTTGCGCCTACGGCCTCGGTATGTGTCCGTCACGGCATGGCAGTTGGGGCACAAAAGCTGAAGGTTCACCGGACGGTTGTCCCACCAGTCGCCATTGATGTGGTCGACTTCCAACCGGAGGGGTTTGCCGTTCCAGCTGGGGCCGATGCCGCACATGACGCAGCGTTCCGGAACCCCGGCTCGAAGCAAGTGGCGCAGCAGTCGGCTTCCTGGGACCCTGCCGGCCTGTGGCGACCTGACACTGAGTGGATCGCTGTGCGTACTTTTCGTACTCCGCGGTTGTGCGACGAAGTGGGACGTGTCGAGGCCCAGGGTTGCGATACGGCGACTGATGTGCGTGTGGTTGCCACCGACAGGGCTGATGCCCAGGCGGCGAAGTACCTCCTTGACGCTGGTCGACGCGGCCACGACTTCGCGGAGTGTCTCCTCGGTGTGGCGCGCCCACTTTGTCGGAAAGTGTGAGACATCCACGTCTGCCTCGGCCATTTTCTGACGCAGATAGCGCCTGCTGCCGGGTGTGGGCGTCCCTCCGCACCACCGTACGGCGTCGTCCCAGCTCGTCGTGGCCCGCGCCGCCTCTTCGAGTAGCTCACGGGTATACCTGGCGCCCATCGTCCCCTCCGGTTCCGGCCACATGTTCGCGGCCTCGTACGGAGTAACGAACCGGTAATCGGACAGTCACGCATGAAAATGCGAAACGGCTCACCCCGGGTGCTCCCGGTGTGAGCCGTCACGTCGCGGAGAGGCGCCTCAGAGACCCAGATCCTTGATGATCTTGGCTACGTGGCCCGTGGCCCGGACGTTGTACAGGGCCCGTTCGACCTTGCCGTTCTCGTCGACGACGATCGTGGAGCGGATGACGCCCATGTAGGTCTTGCCGTAGTTCTTCTTCTCGCCGTAGGCGGCGTAGGACTCGGTGACCTTCTTGTCGGGGTCGGCGAGGAGGGTGACCTTCAGGGATTCCTTGTCGCGGAACTTCGCCAGTTTCTCCGGCTTGTCGGGGGAGATGCCGATGACGTCGTAGCCGGCGCCCGCCAGGAGGTCGAGGTTGTCGGTGAAGTCGCAGGCCTGCTTGGTGCAGCCGGGGGTGAGGGCGGCCGGGTAGAAGTAGACGATGACCTTGCGGCCCTTGTGGTCGGCCAGCGACACCTCGTTTCCGTCGGCGTCGGGGAGGGTGAAGGCGGGGGCCACGTCCCCGGGCTGGAGTCGCTCGGTCATCGAAGCTCGTCTCCTCGTGCGTGCCAATACCGTGTCGGTCCGAGGGTAACCGGGGGTGCCGACAGCGCGGTCCCGGCCGAAGCTGACAGACTGTACTGAACAGGCATCAGTGGACTGCGGAGGCGGTACGGTGGCGGACACGGCGGACACCAGGACCCCGGCTGAGATCGAGGCGGACATCAGGCGCCGTCGCGAGGTGCTGGCCGAGACGCTCGACGAGATCGGCGTGCGGGTGCACCCGAAGACCATCGTCGCGGACGCCAAGGCGAAGGTCACCTCCCATGTCGACCACACCCTCGGACGGGCCTACGTACAGGTCAACCGGGTCGTCAGCGATGTGCGCGCCCAGTTCGTCGACGGGGACGGCGCGCCTCGTCTGGAGCGGATCGTGCCGGTCGCGCTGGTCGCCGTCGGGGTCGTCGGGCTGCTCGCCCTGGGATCGCGCAGGCGCCGGGGCTGACCCAGGCGCGTACGGACATGCTGAAGGCAGGTAGGTTCGAGGCGTGAGCGCCAACAGAAACGAGCACAGCACCCCCCATCACGACAAGCTTCCCATCCGGATGCTGCACGACCGGGTTCTGGTCAGGCAGGAGACCGGCGAGGGTGAGCGGCGGTCGGGGGGCGGCATTCTGATTCCCGCCACCGCGGCGGTCGGGCGGCGGCTGGCCTGGGCGGAGGTCGTCGCGGTCGGGCAGAACGTGCGGACCGTGGAGCCGGGTGACCGGGTCCTGTTCGACCCGGAGGACCGGGCCGAGGTGGAGGTGCGGGGCACCGCGTATGTGCTGATGCGTGAGCGTGATCTGCACGCCGTGGCCGCGGACCGGTTCGAGGGGTCGGAGGACTCCACCGGTCTGTACCTGTGAAGTGACGGAGCCCAAGGGGCTGGTGACCGTCGTCACCAGCCCCTTTGTCGTGCCCCTTTGTCGTGCCCCTTTGTCGTGCTCCTGGTCGTGCTCCTTGGTCGTTCCGTTCGTTTTGCTAGCCTCGGAGGGAGCCCGACGAGACGCGCCGTACCGGGATGCAGGCAAAGACGACGCACCCCCGTTCCTCAGTGAATCGTCTCGGAGGTGCCCGTCGTGGCCTGGGTTCTGCTTGTCGTCGCCGGTCTGCTGGAGGTCGGCTGGTCGATCGGGATGAAGTACAGCGAGGGCTTCACCCGGCCCGTCCCCAGTGTGCTGACCGGGGCCGGGATCGTCGCGAGCATGCTGCTGCTGTCCTACGCCTCCCGTTCCCTGCCCATCGGTACCGCCTACGGCGTGTGGGTGGGCATCGGGGCGGCCGGTGCGGCGGTGCTCGGCATGGTGGTGCTGGGGGAGCCGGCGACCGCCGCCCGGATCTTCTTCGTGTGTCTGCTGCTGGTGGCGGTGGTGGGGCTGAAGGCCACCTCCGGTCACTAGTGCCCCGGCACTAGGTGGGGTTCTGGCCGCCCCATGTGCCCGTGTCCGTGCCGGTGGTCGTCCCGCCGTCGCCGGTGGTGCCCCCGCTCGGGCTGGTGCCGCCGGTCGTGCCGCCGCCCGTGGTCGGGGTGGATCCGCCCGCGCCGCCCGTGGTCGGGGTGCTGCCTCCCGTGACTCCGCCTCCGGTGGTGGTGCCCGTGTCCGTGCCTCCGGTGGTCCCGGTGCCTCCGGTGGTGTCGCCTCCGGTGGCGTCGCCCGGGGTGCCGGTGGTGTCGCCGGTCGTGCCGCCGGTCTGACCCTGGCCCTGGCCCTGGCCCTGGGTGTCCTGGCCGCCGGTGTCCGTGCCGGTGGTGGTGCCGCCGTCGTCCTGGCCGCCGGTGCCGGGCGTCTCCACCGCACCGCTGGACGGCGGCGGCTGCGTCTGGTCGGCGCCGGGCTGGAGCTGGAGGTCGAAGTCGCTGGCCAGGGTGTTCTTCAGGGCGTCGCCCATGAACTGGGCCCAGATGCTGCCGGGCGGGCCGCTGCCGTTGATCCGGGCCAGGCCCAGGGCGCCGTAGAGCGGCTTGTGGGCGGCGGTGACCGGGTCCTGGCCCATGACGGAGACGACGGTGGCCAGGTCGGGGGTGTAGCCGGCGAACCAGGCGGCCTGGTCGTTCTCGGCGGTGCCGGTCTTGGCGGCGGCCGGGCGGCCGATCGCCAGCGCCGGGGAGCCGGTGCCGTTCTGGACGACGGACCGGAGGACCGCGGTGGTGGTGTCGGCGGCCTCGCGGCTGACGGCCTGCGAGGTGGCCCGCTCGGGCAGGTCCACCACGTCGGCGCCGTCCCTGGTGATCTTCTTGATGATCGTGTACGTGCCGTGCTTGCCGTGGTTGGCGAGGGTCGCGTAGGCCTCGGCCATGTCGAGGACGCTGGCCTGCGCCACGCCGAGCGCGATGGACGGGCTGCCGATCAGCTCCGGGGCGTCGGACGGCACGCCGAGGGCGACGGCGGTGTCCTTCACCTTGTCGGAGCCCACGTCGACGGCCATCTGCGCGTACACCGCGTTGACGGACTTGTCGGTGGCCTCGCGGACGGTGATGTTGCCGTAGGAGCGCTGGTCCTCGTTCTCGGGGGCGTAGTAGCCGCCGTTCCAGCCCTGTACGGGCCGCTTGTTGGTGCCGTCGTAGATGGTGTTGGGGGTGATGGGGCGGCCGTCCGCGGTGTCGGAGTGGTTCTGGACGGCGGCGGTGAGGACGAACGGCTTGAAGGTGGAGCCGACCTGGAAGTCCCGGCGGGTGGCGTTGTTGGTGAACTGCTTGACGTAGTCGATGCCGCCGTACATCGCCACGACCTCGCCGGTCTTGGGGTCGACGGCGGCGCCGCCCGCGCGGACGTACTTGTCGACGGGGTTGTTCTTCTTGTCCAGCTTGCTCATCACCTGGTCATTGACCGCCTTGACGAAGGCGTCCTGCTTGCTCTTCTGCAGGGTGGTGGTGATGCGGTAGCCGCCCGCGGCCAGCTCGTCCTCGCTGAGGATGTTGTTCTTGGCGAGGTAGTCCTTCACGGCGCGCACGAGGTAGCCGCGCTGTCCGGCCATGTTGGTGGGGACGGTGGCCTCCTTCGGCATCGGGAACTTCATGCCGGCCCGCTCGGAGGCGCTGAGCCAGTTCTTCTTGACCATGCCGTCCAGGACGTAGTTCCAGCGGGCGACGGCGGCGGTCTTGTTCTCGGGGTGGGCGGTGACGTCGTACTCGCTGGGCGCGTTGACGAGCGCGGCGAGGTAGGCGGCGCGGGCCGGGTCGAGGTCCTTGGCCTTGACGCCGTAGTAGGCCTGGGCTGCGGCCTGGATGCCGTAGGCGTTGCGGCCGAAGTAGCTGGTGTTGAGGTAGCCCTCGAGGATCTTGTCCTTGGGCTCGTTGCGGTCCAGCTTGATCGCGATGAAGAACTCCTTCACCTTGCGGGTGACGGTCTGTTCCTGCCCCAGGTAGTAGTTCTTGACGTACTGCTGGGTGATCGTGGAGCCGGACTGCTTGCCCTTGCCGGTGGCGGTGTTCCAGCCGGCGCGGATCATCGCCTTGGGGTCGACGGCGGACTCGGTGTAGAAGTCGCGGTCCTCGGCGGCCAGTACGGCGTGCTGGGCGTCCTTGGAGACCTCGGCGAGGGTGACGTTCTCGCGGTTGATGTCGCCGTCGCGGGCGATCTCGGTGCCGTCCTCGTAGAGGTAGACGTTGGCCTGCTTCATGGCGAGGGCGTTGGCGGGCGGGATCTTGACCAGGGAGTACCCCAGGAAGAACGCGCCGATCACCAGCAGCACGACGGTGAGGAACCCGCCGAGCACCATGCGCCAGGTCGGCACCAGCCGCCGCCACCCGGTCCGCTTGGCCCGCTTGGACTGCTTGGGCCGCTCGGACTGCTGGGGTTGGTGGGGCTGGTGGGGTTGGTGGGGCTGATCGGGCCGCTCGTCTTCACCGCCGTCGGCGGCGAGCCGCGCCCTCGGGAGGTCCGTCGCGGGGGCGGCCGGGCGGCCTGCCGAGGGACCGCCCGCAGGGCCGCCCTGGGCGGCAGCCCCCGCGCGGGCGGCTACGCCGGGACCGCCGGCAGCGCCTGCGGCACTCGTGGCACCCGGGGCGCCTGCGGCACTCGCGGCACCTGCGGCGCCGGCACCGGCGGCCCATGAAGGCCTGAGGACGGTGGTGTCCTCGTGCTCGCCGGTGGGCTCGCGGCGGTTGCCGCCGTCGCGGCCCGCGGAAGCGTCGGCGTCGGCGGCGGCCCATGAGGGCCTGAGGACGGCGGTGTCGTCGCGTCCGCTCGTGGGGTTCGCGTGGTCGCCCTTGTCGCGGTCCGCGGGGATGCCGGGGCGGCGCCCACTCGCGGTGGGTGCCGTGGTGCCTGCCTCGCCGCCTGCCTCGCCGGCCGCCGCGCGGCCCGCCGCGGGGGTGTCGCCGTGACCCCGGCGGGCCGCCGCCGCGTCGCCCCCTTCGGAGGAACCCGCGAGGTCACCCACGGCGGCCCTCTCGCCGCCGTCGCCTCCCGCCGAGGTCCCGCCCGTGCTGTCGACGGTGGACCTGCCGGCGCCTTCCGCCGCGCTCCCGGCCGTGGTCTCGGCTCGGTCACCGCCGGCGCCTCCCGGCCGCCCGCCTGCGGCGGCCCCCGCGCGGCCTTGCAGCGCTGACTCGTCGCGGCCCTGACCGGCGGACGCGTCGCGTTGCTGTCCGGCGGTCCCGGCGGTGCCCCGCGTCGCAGATCCGGAGCCGCCCTGTCCGGTGCCCGCCGCGCTGTCCCGTGCCGCGGAACCCTCGGCGTCCTCCCCGGCCGCCCCCTCGGGATTCTCTCCTGCGCCCCCGGCCGAGTGCCGTGCCGCGGAGCCCTCGGGCTGCCGGGTGGCGGGCTCGGCGGAGCCCTCGCCCGCGGCGGCGGGCCGGGGCCCGGGTGCGGGCTCCGGTGGCCGGGTTCGGCCGGGTCGGTGTGCGGTCGCCTCCGGTTCGGCGGACCGCGGCTGCGGCTGCGGCTGCGCCTCCGCCTGTGGCTGCTCGGCCTGCGGCTGCGGCTCGTCGCTCATCTCGTGCACGGACTCCTGTTTCGCGTCGTACGTCGCCGTACGCCCTCATGCGCCTTCTGCGCCCCCAGATGAAGACTCTCGTACCAAGCGTTCCGTTCCCGGTCGCGGGCAATTGTCCGGGGCGGAAAACGCGTGGCACGCCGCCTCGCGCGCGCACTAGGCTCCTGCGCTTCGGTGTCGGTGGACCTTGGAGGGCGTGACGTGGGCGCTGGACGGTTGTACGCGGCCGTCGCGGCGGGGGGATTCAGACGGTACGCGACGTATCGGGCGGCCACGGCGGCCGGGGTGTTCACGAACACGGTTTTCGGGCTGATCCTCGTGTACACGTACCTTGCGCTGTGGGACGTCCGCCCGCACCTGGGCGGCTACGACCGGGCCCAGGCCGTGACGTACGTATGGCTGGGACAGGCCTTTCTGTCCACGCTCGCGATCGGCGGTGGCGGCGTCGAGGACGAACTGATGGAACGCATCCGTACGGGTGACATCGCCATCGACCTGTACCGGCCCGCCGATCTCCAGCTGTGGTGGCTGGCCGCCGACCTGGGCCGCGCGATGTTCCAGCTGGTGGGCCGCGGGATCGTGCCCTTCGTGTTCGGGGCGCTGTTCTTCCCCGTCGCGCTGCCCACCGACCCGCTGACCTGGGCGGCGTTCCTCGGTGCCGTGCTGCCGGCGATGCTGGTGAGCTTCGGGATCAGGTTCCTGGTCGCGCTGAGCGCGTTCTGGCTGATGGACGGGACCGGCGTGGTGCAGATGGCGTGGCTGGCCGGGTACTTCTGCTCGGGGATGCTGCTGCCGCTGAACGTCTTCCCGGGCGCGCTCGGCGAGGTGGTCCGGGCGCTGCCGTGGTCCTCGCTGTTGCAGGCCCCGGCCGACGTACTGCTGGGGCACGCCGATCCGCTGAGCACGTACGCCTTCCAGGGAGCGTGGGCGGTGGCGCTGCTGGCGGCCGGGCGGCTGTTGCAGTCGACGGCGACGCGGCGGGTGGTGGTCCAGGGTGGCTGAGATCACAGGGGTGGGGCCCCAGGGGCGCCGTACGGACGAGGAGACCGAGGCCACGCCCGAGCCCGCAGCCGAATCCGAATCCGCACCCGCGCCCGCACCCGCATCCGCATCCGCGCCCGCACCCGCATCCGCCTCCGCGTCCCGCGGCCGGCTGGCGGACGGCCTGCGGGCCTACCGTCTGATCGCCGGGATGTGGCTGCGTTCCACGATGGCCTACCGGGCCTCCTTCGTCATGACCACGCTCGGGAACTTCGCGGCGACCGCGCTGGACTTCGTGGCGATCCTGCTGATGTTCTCCCGCGTGGACGCCCTCGGCGGCTACACACTGCCGGAGATCGCCTTCCTCTACGGGCTGACCAGCATCTCCTTCGGGCTGGCCGACCTCGCGATCGGCTCGATGGACCGACTGGGCCGGCGGGTGCGCGACGGCACGCTGGACACGCTGCTGGTACGCCCGGCCCCGGTGCTCGCGCAGGTAGCCGCGGACCGGTTCGCACTGCGCCGCCTGGGCCGTGTCACGCAGGGCGCGCTCGTGCTGGCCTACGCCCTCGGCTCGCTCGACGTGCACTGGACGGCCCCGAAGATGCTGCTGATGCCCCTGATGGTGCTGGGCGGCGCGGCGATCTTCTGCGCGGTGTTCGTCGCCGGGGCGGCCTTCCAGTTCGTGGCGCAGGACGCCTCCGAGGTGCAGAACGCCTTCACCTACGGCGGCACCACGCTGCTCCAGTATCCGCCGACGGTGTTCGCGCGGGAGCTGGTGCGCGGGGTGACGTTCGTGCTGCCGCTGGCGTTCGTCAACTGGCTGCCCGCGAGCTACGTGCTCGGGCGGCCGTATCCGCTGGCGCTGCCGTGGTGGACGGCGTTCGCCTCGCCGCTGGTGGCGGTGGCCTGCTGTGCGCTGGCGGGGCTGGCCTGGCGCGTGGGGCTGCGCTCGTACCGGAGCACGGGAAGCTGAAGGGACATGGAACCCATGGAACTGGACGGACCGGGTGGCGGACTGGAAGAACCGGGTGGCGGACTGGACGGACCGGGTGGCGGGCCGGACGGGGCGTTCATCGAACTCGACCGCGTGGAGAAGGTCTTCGACGTGCGCAAGAAGACCGGTTTCCTCAAGCGTGAGCGGCGGCGGGTGCGCGCGGTCGACGCGATCTCCTTCTCCGTGGCGCGCGGGGAGATGGTCGGCTACATCGGCCCGAACGGCGCCGGCAAGTCGACGACGATCAAGATGCTCACGGGCATTCTCACCCCCAGCGGCGGCCGGCTGCGCGTCGCCGGCATCGACCCCTCCCGTGAGCGGACACGGCTCGCGCAGCGCATCGGGGTGGTGTTCGGGCAGCGTACGACGCTGTGGTGGGACCTGCCGCTGATCGACTCCTACCGGCTGATGCACCGCATGTACCGCATCCCCGACGCCCGTTACCGCGAGAACCTCGACCGCTGTGTCGAACTCCTCGAACTGGCCGACCTGCTGGACGTCCCGGTACGCCAGCTCTCGCTCGGCCAGCGCATGCGCGGCGACATCGCGGCGGCCCTGCTGCACGACCCGGACGTCCTCTACCTGGACGAGCCGACCATCGGCCTGGACGTCATCAGCAAGGCGAGGGTCCGCGACTTCCTGCGCGACCTGAACGCCGAGCGCGGCACGACGGTGCTGCTGACCACGCACGACCTCCAGGACATCGAGCAGTTGTGCTCGCGGGTGATGGTCATCGACCACGGGCGTCTGATGTACGACGGCCCGCTCGCCGGGCTGCACGAGGCGGGCGAGAGCGAACGCACCCTTGTGGTCGACCTGGAGCGGGAGCTGCCGCCGATCGAGGTGCCGGGCACGCGCGTGGTGCGCGTGGAGGGGCCGCGGCAGTGGCTGGCCTTCCCGGCCGCCGAGTCGGCGGCGCCGCTGGTGGCGCGGATCGCGGACCGGTACCCGCTGGTGGACCTGTCGGTGCGGGAGCCGGACATCGAGGCGGTGATCGCCAAGATGTACGCGGGTTCGGCGGCCGGTGCGGAGCGCGCGGTGTCGTAGCTCCCAGCGCGTGCGGTGCCGTAGCTCCCGGCGCGTGCGGTGCCGTAGCTCCGAGCGCGTGCGGTGTCGTGGCCCGGAGCGCGCGGTGTCACCGGCTGGGGCGCGCGGTCTCGTAGCCTGGCGGGCGGGGAACTCGTAGGCTGCTCCACATGACCGACGATGCCCCGGAGCTGCGCGCCTCCGACGCCGATCGTGAACGAGTCGCCGAGATCCTGCGGGACGCCCTCGCCGAAGGTCGCCTGGACATGGCGGAGTTCGAGGAGCGCCTGGATGCGGCCTACAAGGCGCGCACCTACGGGGAACTGGCCCCGCTCACCCGTGACCTGCCCGCCGCGCAGGCCGCCGCCCCGGCGGTGTCCCTGCACAAGGCCCCCGAGGAGAGCGGGAGTTGGGGGAGCCGTGTGGTCGGCGGCGAGGGCTCCTCGTCGTGGGCCGTCGCCATCATGTCCGGGTTCCAGCGCAAGGGTGCCTGGACCGTGCCCAGGCGGTTCAACTGTTTCTCGTTCTGGGGCGGGGGCGAGATCGACCTGCGCGAGGCCAACTTCGCCGACCGCGAGGTCGAGATCAACTGTGTCGCGATCATGGGCGGGATGCAGATCATCGTGCCGCCCGGCGTCGAGGTGATCGTGCGCGGCATCGGCATCATGGGCGGCTTCGACCACCGTGAGCAGGGCGTACCGGGGGAGCCGGGCGCCCCGCGCGTGATCGTGACGGGCTTCGCCTTCTGGGGCGGTGTAGGGGTGGAGCGCAAGCTCACCAGGGCGGAACGGATGCGGCTGAAGGAAGAGCGCCGCCAGGAGAAGCTGGACCGCCGGGCCGAGCGCCGCGAGCTTCAGGCGGCCCGCCGTGAGGAGCGCTGGGAGGAGCGCGACCGCCGCAGGCACCGCCACCACTGACGGATCGGACCGACGGATCGGACCGACGGATCGGACCGACGGATCAGACCCCCCTCTGGACCGCCCCCCGCAGGCTCTCCAGGCCGAACGCCTCGCCCATCCGCCGGTACCCCAGGTCGCTGGGGTGCAGATGGTCCCCGGAGTCGTACGCCTCGCGCAGCCGCCGCGGGTCGTAGGGGTCCCGCAGCGCCCGGTCGAAGTCGACGACGCCGTCGTACACCTCGCCGGCCCGGATGGCGTCGTTGACCTGCTGCCGTACCGTCTCCCGTGCCGCCGTCCACCCGGGGTGGCCCCCGACGGGCGTCAGGGTCGCGCCGACGACCCTCAGCCCGCGCGCGTGGGCCTGCCGTACGAGCGTGCGCAGCCCGGCGACGATCTTCGCCGGGTCGGCCGGCTCCCGGTTGCGCAGTATGTCGTTGACGCCGAGGTCGACCACGACGACCTCGGCGTTCGTGCGCTCCAGCACGTCCCGGGAGAAGCGGTGCAGCCCGCTGGGGTTGTCGGCGGGCCGTCCGGGCCCGTCGGTGAGTATCCGGTTGCCGCTGATGCCCTCGTTGACGACGCTGTAGCGGGGCACGTCCCGGTCCGCGGCGACGGCGGCCCGCAGCCGCTCCGCCAGGACGTCGGTCCAGCGGTGGTTGGCGCCGACGGTCGAGGTGATGCCGTCGGTGATCGAGTCGCCGAGGACGACGACGGTCCCGTCCGCCTGGTCGCCGAGCAGGTCCAGCGCGGTCAGGTAGCGCCAGTACGGCGTCCGCTCGGTGTACGGCGTGCCGGTGGTGTCCTCGGTGTGGTCGCCCTGGGCGACGTAGGAGGTCTGGCGGGCGCGCGGGTGGTAGGTGACCGGCCCGGAGGGGGTGGGGGAGTAGGTGGTGACCAGGACGTCCGCGTCCTGCGGTACGGCGATGCGGACGGCGTCGCTGACCACCTGCCCGCCCGAAGGTATGACGACGCTCGGCGTGCCGGAGAAGGTGAGCCGCCGCATCGTGTCCGCGGCGGCGGCAGCGGTGCCGTCGGTGCCGGTGCCCCCGGCGGCGGCGACCGCGATCGAGGCGTGGGCGATCGTCAGCGGCGACTGGCCGTACAGATTGGACAGCGTGATACGGGCACTCGTACCCGCGACGCTCGTGTGCACGACGTTGCGCACCGAGCGGCCCGCCATGCCGGTGGTCTCCGTGCCGGGTTCGGCGGCGGCGGGGGCGGCGGCCCAGGCCCCCACCCAGACGGCCGTGGAGGCGGGTGCGGCGGAGTCGTGCCGGCCGTGCCGGACGGCGAGGGAGTCCTCGGGTGTGCCGTCGCCGGAGGCGAGCACGCCGTACAGGGCGGCGGAAGCGGCCACGATCAGCGCGACGGTCGCGGTGATCGCGGCGAGCAGGCCGTAGCCGTGACGCCTGGTCATATGGGTGATGTTCTCCTCCGGCGGCGGGAGCCCGGCGCTCCCGTCCTCGTCCGACAGACGCCGGGAACTTCTGTCGCGTTCCGGGAGTCGGTCAGGCAGGGACAATTGTGTACGGGACCCGTGGGCGATCATCGAACGGGTGGCCCCGAAGGCTCCGGAGCACCTCGGTGCGGCCGGAGCCCGACGGACCGGAACGGAGCGGAACGGAGCGGACCGGAAGGGAGCGCACCGGAGGACCGGCGCGGACCGATCGACTGGCGCGGACCGACGGACCGGAGCGGACCGACGGACCGGAGCGGATCGACGGACCAGAGCGGATCGGCCGACCGGCGCGGAGCCGAACGGGTCGAGTGGATGGAACGGTGGATGGAACCAACGACACAGACCGGCCCGGAAGCGGCACAGGCGCAGGCGGAGGCGGAGGCCGCCGTCTCGCGCCGCGCGATGACCGTGTTCAGCCCCGCCGACGAGGAGCGCCGGCGCGGTGTGCGCCGGATGAAGCTGACCGCGACCGGACTGCTGCTGTTCGTGGCCGTGGTCTACGTCCTCGCCAAGTGGGCCGAGCACCGGGGCGCGGGCGCCTGGGCGGGCTATGTCGCGGCGGCGACCGAGGCGGGCATGGTGGGCGCGCTCGCCGACTGGTTCGCCGTCACCGCCCTCTTCCGCCACCCCCTGGGCCTGCCCATCCCGCACACCGCGATCATCCCCACCAAGAAGGACCAGCTCGGCGTCTCACTGGGTGAGTTCGTCGGCGAGAACTTCCTCTCCGAGGACGTCGTACGGCTGCGGCTGCGCGCCGTGGGGATCGGCAGCCGCCTGGGCGCCTGGCTCGCCCACCCGGAGCACGCGGACCGGGTGACCGCCGAGCTGGCCACCGCGCTGCGCGGGGCCCTGACGGTGCTGCGCGACTCGGATGTGCAGGCGGTGGTCGGCGAGGCGATCACCCGCCGGGCGGGCGCGCAGGAGATCGCGCCCGGCCTCGGCAAGATGCTGGAGAAGATCGTCGCCGACGGCGGCCACAGACGCGTCGTCGACCTGGTCGTCACGCGTGCGCACGACTGGCTGGTGCTGCACGGCGACTCCGTGATGGACGCGGTGCAGGGCGGTGCGCCCGGCTGGACCCCGAAGTTCGTCGACCGGAAGGTCGGGGAGCGCGTCTACAGGGAACTGCTGCGTTTCGTCACCGAGATGAGGGACATGCCCAGCCATCCCGCGCGCGGGGCACTGGACCGCTTCCTCACCGACTTCGCCTCCGACCTCCAGTCCGACAGCGACACGCGCGCGCGGGTGGAGCGGCTCAAGGGCGACGTGCTGGGCCGGGGCGAGGTCCAGGACCTGATCGCCTCCGCCTGGACGGCCGTACGATCCATGATCGTCGCGGCGGCGGAGGACGAGCACAGCGAGCTGCGCCTGCGCGTGCGGGCCTCCCTGCTCTCCCTGGGCGCCCGGATGGCCGTGGACCCCAAGGCGCAGGGCAAAGTGGACCGCTGGGTGGAGGGCGCGGCGGTGTACGTGGTGACGACGTACCGCAGGGAGATCACCTCCCTGATCACCGACACGGTGGCGAGCTGGGACGCCGAGCACACCACCCGCAAGATCGAGGCCCACATCGGCCGCGACCTTCAGTTCATCCGCATCAACGGCACGGTGGTGGGCTCGCTGGCGGGGTTGCTGATCTACACGGTGTCGCGGGTGCTGGGGGCGTAGGGGGAACGGTCGTGGCGGAGGGCGTAGGGGGAACGGTCGTGGCGGAGAGCGTGGGGCGAGCGGTCGTGGCGGAGGGCGTGGGGCGAGCGGTCGCTGCGGGGGCCGTGGGGCGAGCGGTCGCGACGGAGGCAGGGTGGCGACGGAGGCAGGGCGGCGAGCGGTCATGACGGAGGCAGGGCGGCCGGTCGACCGTGGCCGGATTGCGATGGCCGGATAGGCCGGTCGGCCGTGCCCAGGGCGTGATCCGTTCCCTCGGGGGGAACCCGCATGAGGTTCCGCTCGACGAGGAGGGAGCCCATGGCCACCGCCGAAGCGGCCACCGGCCGTACCGTGACCACCAGCATTCCCGCCCGGCTCGACCGCCTCCCCTGGTCGCGCTGGCACTGGACGATCGTCATCGGTCTCGGCACCGTGTGGATCCTCGACGGCCTGGAAGTCACCGTCGTGGGCAACATCGCGAGCCGGCTGTCGGAGCCAGGCAGCGGCCTGTCGATCACCTCGGGTCAGGTCACTGGCGTGGCGGCGGCCCTCTATGTGGCGGGCGCCTGCATCGGCGCCCTCTTCTGGGGCCGGCTGACCGACCGCTGGGGCCGCAAGAAGCTCTTCATGATCACCCTGGCGGTGTATCTCGCGGCGACGGCCCTGACCGCACTCTCCTTCCAGGCCTGGTGGTTCTTCCTCTTCCGCTTCCTGACGGGCTTCGGGATCGGCGGCGAGTACGCGGCGATCAACTCCGCGATCGACGAGCTGATCCCCGCGAACTACCGGGGACGCGTCGATCTGATCATCAACGGCAGCTTCTGGGTCGGCGCGGTGGGTGGTTCCCTGCTGTCGATCCTCGCGCTGAACACCGACATCCTGGCCGCCGACGTCGGCTGGCGGATGACGTTCGCCCTGGGCGCCGTCCTCGCCCTGGTGATCCTCCTGGTGCGCCGCCACGTCCCGGAGAGCCCGCGCTGGCTGCTGATCCACGGCCGGGACCGCGAGGCCGAGGAGGTGGTGGCCGACATCGAGAGCCGCGTCGAGGCGGAGAAGGGGCGGCGGCTGCCCGAGCCGCACGGCGAGATCACCATCCACCAGCGCAAGAGCGTGAGCTTCGTCGAGATCGGCCGCACCGTCTTCGCCGACTACCGCAGGCGGGCCGTCCTCGGCTTCTCGCTCTTCATCGGCCAGGCCTTCCTCTACAACGCCATCACCTTCGGCTTCGGCGCCATCCTGACCAAGTTCTTCGACGTGCCCTCCGACCACACCGGCTACTACTTCGCCGTCATCGCGGTCGGCAACTTCATGGGCCCGCTGCTGCTGGGCAAGCTCTTCGACACGGTCGGCCGCCGGGTGATGATCTCCTCCACCTACCTGCTGTCCGGCGTGCTGCTGTTCGGCACGGCGTGGCTGTTCCACAGCGGCGTGCTGAGCGCGCTCACGCTGACGGCCTGCTGGTGCGTCGTGCTGTTCTTCGCCTCGGCCGGCGCCTCCAGCGCCTATCTGACCGTCTCCGAGATCTTCCCGATGGAGACGAGGGCGATGTCCATCGCCTTCTTCTACGCCATGGGCACCGCGGCCGGCGGCATCAGCGGCCCGCTGCTCTTCGCCGACCTCACCGGCACCGGCAAGGTCGGCGACACGGTCCTCGCCTTCTCCGTCGGCGCCGCCCTGATGTGCGCGGCGGGCCTGGTGGCCGCCTTCCTCGCGGTCGACGCCGAACGCCGCTCCCTGGAGGACATCGCCAAGCCGCTGACGGCGGTGGCGCAGAAGGCGAAGGCGGCCACCAAGGGCGGCGGCCACCAGGACACCACGCCCCCTGGCCCGCCTCCGGACACCACGCCCCCGTCGTCGAGCCCGGCCTGACCGGACGGCGGCCCTGCCCTGACGGCGGCCCTGACCTGACGGCGGGCGGCACCGGAACCGAAATCTGAACCGGAACCGAAATCGGAACCGGAACCGGAACCGGGCCCTACGCCTACGGGTGACGCCGGTCGGCGACAGCCCAGGAGGCGAGCGCGACCGCACCCGCGACGGTGAACACGGACGGCCAGGCGCCCATCTTCTTGGCCAGCGGATGCGACCCGGCGAACGCGGCGACGTAGGCGGCGGTGAGCGCCCCGGCCGCCTTACCGCCCGCCCGCTGCCGCCACTGCTGCGCGGCGGCGGCCCCGGCGACGGCCAGTACGGCCCCGCCCAGCTGCCGCTTCCTGGTCCACCGGGCCACGCCGTACCCGCCGACGAGCCCACCGGCGGCGACCACCGCCGGGGGAACCTTCGCCGTGACCTTCGCCATCACTGCCTCCCGCAGACATCGAACAGAAGTCGAGCAAACCGAGGCTAACCCGCACAAGAGTCCGCCGATCGACCGCCCCTCCGGACCGCGACTCACCGGTCCACCGAATGAGACCCAGGTCACACCATCCGCCCGGGCGGAGCTGTCACACACCGAGGCCGGCCTCCGTCGTACCTGTGCAACGCCGGAACAACGAGACAACGAGCCGACGACGAGCAAGTCGTCAAGCAAGTCGACAAGCAGGACGACGAGCAAGGAGCCCACGATGGAAGCCCGTATCAACCTCTTCGGTAACGACGTCGCGAACAAGTTCCTCCGCTACATCAACTCGGCGGGCAAGGTCCTGTCGGACTCGACGCTCCCGCACGCGACGCAGGAGCTGGTGAAGATCCGCGCCAGCCAGATCAACGGCTGCGGCTTCTGCACCGACATGCACACCAAGGACGCCCTGCACGCCGGGGAGAGCACGCAGCGCCTCCTGCTGGTCGGGGCCTGGAGGGAGGCGAAGGTCTTCACCGACGCCGAGCGCGCCGCCCTGGAACTGGTCGAGCAGGGCACGCGGATCGCGGACGCGGCCGGCGGCGTGAGCGACGAGGTCTGGGAGAACGCCGCCAAGCACTACGACGAGGACCAGCTGGCCGCCCTGGTCTCCCTGATCGCCCTCATCAACGCCTACAACCGCGTGAACGTCATCGTCCAGCTGCCGGCGGGCGACTACCAGCCGGGCATGTTCGGCTGACCGGCCCCAGCCGACCGGACGGTTCCCGCCACCACCCCGTTCGGTGCCCCGCCCAGGGCAGCGGGGCACCGAACGGGGGCGGCGGTCAGCTCGCCGCGATTCCTTCCATGCCCCCGTTGTCGTAGGCGGGGAGTCCGGTCACGGACGTCACCTGACGCAGAGCCCCATCCGTGGGATTGACCGCGTAACCGGTGACGGTACCGGCGCCGGCGTTCTGGACGTACAGGTAGTCGCCGCTGGCGGCCATGTCGATCGGTCCCGCGTCGCTGGCCGCGCCGGTCTCGGCCACGGGCACTCCGGAGGGGCCGATCTCGAACTTGCTGAAGTTCGCGCTGCCGGCGTTGGTGCCGTAGTAGTGGCCGTCGACGCCGACGATCCAGCACAGGGCCGCCTGGCCGTCGGACGCGGAGGATCCGACCACACTCAGCGTGCCGTCCGGGTTGAGGTGGTAGGCGGTGACGGTCGAGGTGCCCGCCTCGGTGAGGAGCAGGTCACCCCGCTCGTCGAAGACGCCGGCGAAGGGCACGGGGTTGGCGCTTGCGCTGGTCACCGGGGCGGAGGCCAGCCAGCCGCCGTAGGAGGGGAACACCTGGACGGTGTTGTGGTTCTTGGTCGGCACGAGCACGTAGCGGCCGTCGGGACTCACCAGCACCTGGGCCGGGGCGCTGATGTGCACGGGCGGGGTCGCGTTGCCCAGGTGCAGGCTCCGGTTGTCTCCGTGGATCGGCCAGAGCCGGTTGTCGGAGAGCCGGTACGCCTGGAGCGCCCCCTGCCCACCGGCGTTGAGCACATACGCGAGGCCACCGTGCACCGCGATGCTCACCGGGAAGTCACCGCCCGAGCGGATCACCTGGATCCGCCGCAGACGCGTGCCGTCGTAGACCTTGAACACGGTCACCGTGTCGCTTCCCGCGTTGACCGCGAACAACAGCCCGTTCGCGTACACGAGCGAGCCCTGCGAGGCCAGCGCGTCCACCGGTGCTTCCTGCTCGGTGCCCCCGAGCCCTCCCGTCGCGTACTCGCCGGCCGAGGTGAGGGACCCGTCGGCCGCCCTGCCGAACACCCGTATCATGTTGCCCGCCGTGCCGTTGGTCTGCACGAACACCGCGTGGGCCGTGTCGGCCTGGCGCGATGACTCCGTGCGCGCCGAAGCCGATGCCGATGCCGAGGCCGCCGGCGCCGCCAGCGACAGCGCCGCCGCGGCCGTCAGCGCGGCGGTTAAGACCTTGGCCTTTCGTTTCATGGCTCATCTCCCAAGCGTGGGTCCGGTGATTGGTCCAGACCAAACTAGGGGTGCGAGGGCAGGCACGGTCCAGCCGAGGACCGGCGGCGTAAGACTCCTGTAAGGCTCGGGGCCCCATAGATGGGTGAGCCCGCAAGGCCGGTGGCGGACTGACCGTCCAGGGAAGGTCTCCTGGTGGCCACAGAACGCCAGCATGGCCGGTGATCGTCGAGAGCCGCGCCTGATCCACCTTCTCGGGAACTCAAAGACGCCGATCTTCGGGGCTTCTTACCTCCGAGGGCGGGTCTGAGCTGTCACGAACCACTCCCATGCCCCTTCAGACACGGCGACGCAAGGGCCCTTCGGGCGCTTGGAGTCGCGTATGAGCACGCCTGACGGGACGAAGGCAGCCTCCAGGCACTCAGTGGCGTTGCCACCGCTGTACGAAGACTTGAACCACGCGAGCTCATGCGGGAACGAAGGGTCGGCGGGCATCTACAACTCCTTGCGAACACGGTCGATCAGGGCGGAGGAAGCCTCCATGTCCAACGCTTGTGCGCGCAGATACTCGAACGCAAGTCTGTATCGCTCCAGTTCCTCGTCCTTCTCCAGGAAGAGGGATCCGGTGTGGAAGTCGACGTAG
Source organism: Streptomyces sp. NPDC006393 (assembly GCF_040628575.1). Lineage (NCBI taxonomy): Bacteria > Bacillati > Actinomycetota > Actinomycetes > Kitasatosporales > Streptomycetaceae > Streptomyces > Streptomyces sp. NPDC006393. The sequence continues at coordinate 97,787 of NZ_JBEXZD010000009.1, read as the reverse complement.
ACGACATCGAGGGTCGGCTCCCGGCCCCCGATCACGACGAAGCTGCCGAGTGCTGCGGCGTGAGCTCCCTTGGAGAAGGGCAGCACCTGCAGCGTGATGTGGGGAGACTCGTTGGCCTCAAGCAGTCGGCCGAGTTGTTCCTTCATGACCTGCGGAGAGCCGACAACCCTGCGGATGACGGACTCGTCCAGGATGGCCCACAGGCGAAGCGGCCTCGGCCGCGAAAGGATCTCTTGCCGCTTCATGCGGATGTCGACGAGCCGCTCGATCTCCTCCGCTTCCAGGGGTACTTCGTTGGCCTTCTGCAGAGCGGTGCTGTAGTCGCGGGTCTGGAGCAGCCCCGGGACGTAGACGCAGGAGAAGTGGCTCTCCCCGACCGCTTCGTCCTCAAGGGTGAGCAGCAAGTTCATGCTCTCGGGGATGGAGTCGGCGAAGGTGCTCCACCAGCCCTGCTGTCTCGCGTCCTTCGCGAGCCCGACAACAGCGCGCCGCTCGGCCTCGGTGGCGCCGTACTCCCGGCAGAGGGCATCGACGACGATCCACTTGACCGGCCCTGCCTGGGTCTCGTATCGGCTGACCGTCGCCTTCGATACCCCGACAAGAAGGCCGGCTTCCTCAAGCGTCAGACCCTTCCGAGCACGCAACTTGCGCATCATCGCGCCCAGTTGTCGTCGGCGTGTGGTGGTCCGTTCGGACATGTGGCTCCTTCGCCGTGAGCCGGGCGGCGGCCCGGAAGACGCCCATCAGGCTAGGTAGCTCCATGCGGACTCACCATCAGCTTCACCCGATCGATTCTCGTGAGAAGTTGCACAGCGAGACTTCCCGTGTGTCATGCTCGGCCTGGGATCGCTACGCAGTGCAGCCGATCGGATACGGCAGGCGCAGGCATGTGCGTGGCCTGGGAGTGAGGATTGGCGATGTCCGTCCCCGAAACGACCGATTGCCGACTCCGCTGCGTTCTGCCATTCGAAGCCGCGCCTAGCGAGGTGACGCTGCTGCGGAGAGCTGCCGTAAGGCAACTGAGCAGGTGGGGTATGCCGGTCGCTGTCGACGAGGCCGAAGTCATCGTCACGGAGCTGGCGACAAATGTCGTCAAGCATGTGGGGGAGGGCACCTCGGCGGCGCTCGTGCTGGAGTGGAGGCGCGACCGGCTACGGCTGGAGGTGCACGACCGGAGTCCTGCCCTTCCGTCCCCCCGGAACGCGGACTGCTACGAGGAGTGCGGCCGAGGCCTGCATCTCATCGCCGGCCTCGCCGCTGACTGGGGGGCGGTTCTCACCACTACGGGCAAGGCGGTCTGGTGTGAGGTGCCGCTCGGTGCAGAGACGGATTGCCTTCGAATCGAGCGGGCGGTCGAGGCGCTCGAGAGGTACCAGGGCGCCGAAAGCGACGCAGGCAGGCGCGGGCGGGGTCGGGGCACCGGCCTCGAGGAGTGCACAGTCGAGCTGATCGCCGACCTTCTCTACTGGGCAGTCGCACGTGGACACGACCCGGACGACATCCTCGACCGGGCTCACATGCACCATGAGGCCGAAGCGGAGGTGGCCTAATGGGACACCGGCCGAGTGCACATACTTATCTCCGCGCGCAGAGATGCTGGAGTGCGCCAGGATTCTCCAGGACGGCTCCTGTGGAGCATGCGGTGGCAGTTCGCGTACAGGAGGGCAGGATCTGCTTCCGGCTCTCCGTCACGCCCGATACGTGGAGAGACAGCCTGTGGTGGACCTCGATGTAGCCGTCTCCCGGCTCGCCGTCGGCAGCGGTGAAGCCGAACGAGCGCAGCTCACACCGCAGCGGCGTGCCCTCTTCCAGTACCACCTGGATCTTCCGGTCACGCAGGGGCTTGTCCCGCTCGCGGTAGAGCGCACGGCGTTTGAGGAGCCGCCCCTCACGGGTCAGTCGGACACCCTTCATAGCGACCACCCCGGCATGGACTGTCACGATATCGTACGAGCGTTCGAAATTGATGTCCGTTGGGCTGGTGGTGGCCAAGGTGGGTCAGGGGATGCCGCACACTGGTGTGTGCCGCCGTGTCGAGTCGCAATGTCAGTGGGTCGTGTCACCCTCTGTGAGGGCTGCCGTATGAGGCGTCGCTGGAATTCGTGCAAGAGGAGGGGCCATGACCGGGACTGACCGGGGCTACACGTCGATCGAGATCTGTGCCGGCGCGGGCGGACAGGCGATCGGGCTGCACTCGGCCGGCTTCAGACACCTGGCCCTTGTCGAGATCGACAAGTACGCGGCGGCGACCCTGCGTGAAAACATCGAAGTGCACCCGAAGTGGGACTGGGAGCGCGCCAACTGCGATGTCCTCTGCCAGGACGTCGTGGTGTTCGACCCCGCGCGTGACTTGGTGAAGAGCGCCAGTCTCTACAAGCGGGGTGAGGTTGACCTGCTCGCCGGGGGTGTGCCGTGTCCGCCCTTCTCTCACGCTGGCAAGCAACTCGGTGAGGACGACGAGCGTGATCTCTTCCCGCGCATTCTGGAGCTGGCCGAACTCATCCGCCCACGCGCCGTGATGATCGAGAACGTCCGCGGTCTCATGGACCCCAAGTTCGACGACTACAGGTCACGGATCCAGGCCAGCCTTGAGGAGATGGAGCCTGACGACGAGGGGCGGCCTGGCTACAAGGTCGTGGGTTGGGATGTCTACGAGGCGGCTGAGTTCGGTGTTCCGCAGCTTCGGCCGCGCTCCATCCTTGTCGCGTTCCGGAAAGACGTGCTCAAGGACCTGAAGTACGAAGCTCCCGCGCCCTGCGCCGAGACGGTAACAGTCTTCGATGCGCTTAAGGACTCGATGCAAGAACGCATCGCGCCGTTTCTGACCGGGGCCCGAGCTGCCCAGGCCCAGAAGGTCTTCGACGATTGGGCGGACGGTGCTAAGAGGGGCGTTGCCCCCACGCTCGTAGGCGGTTCCAAGAAGCACGGAGGCGCTGACCTCGGTCCCAGCCGGGCCAAGAAGGCATGGGCAAATCTAGGCGTCTCGGGCATGGGTGTGGCCAATGCGCCAGTGGACGGCAAACCGACCGGCACTGAGGATCGCGATCTGTTTCGCGCCGGGGGGCCCATGCTCACGGTTCGCCAGGCAGCGATCATCCAGGGGTTCCCGGAGTACTGGGAATTCACGGGAGGCAAGACGGCCCAGTACCGGCAGGTCGGGAACGCGTTCCCGCCGCCCGTGGCGAAGGCCATCGGTGAATCGATCATGGAAGTGCTCAAAGCAGACCGCAACCGCGCTGCCGGTCAGTGAGCGAGGGCGGCTGAGGAGCGGCGCACGTGGGCGGTACCGCAGCTCAGCCGTCCGTCATGGCGTCCGGCTGTCCAAGTGCGCGAGAAGGGCATGGATGTCATCGGCGTCCATGCCCAGGCCCGTGGTCTCCTCCTCTTGGAGATCGCCGAGCTGGCGCACCGCGGGGTCGTCGAGCACGCTGCCCAGGAAGTGCAGCTTCTTTTCGAGGCGCATAGCGACGATTTCGTCGATCGTGCCCCGGGCCGCCAGAACGGTCACGCGCGTCTCGGTGTCTGGAGGCAGCCCCAGCCGGTGAATGCGGTCAAGGCTCTGGAGGAAGCGGCCAGCCATGAAGTCGCGGTCCACGTACACGGCATCGTGGCAGACCTGGTGAAGACTGATCCCTTCACCAAGGGTCGCGGGGTTGGAGATCAGGACCTTGCATGACGGGTCCTCACGGAAGCGGCTGAGCTCAGCTTCCCTGTCCCGGGCCGAGGTGGCGCCGTAGACGGAAGCCGGGGCATGCGGTGCAAGCAGCTCCTCCAGAGTTTTCTGGCTTCGGATGAAACCAGTCCAGACCAGTGTCTTGCGGTCGGCCCGCGCGTTCTTCGCGACGATGCGAACGGTCTCCTCGTACTTAGGGGAAAGTTCATGCTGCGGCAGTCGCTGGAGCAGCGCGTGAAGTGAATCGCCATGAGAGACGTCCAGCGCCGGCAGCTGAAAGGCGAGAGCGTCGTAGGGGTTGTCACTCGGGGCCAGCAGAGCCGGACTGATGGCGGCCATCAGGGTGCGCATCGCCGCCTTGCCGAGTGCGGCCAGGTCACCTCGGCGTGCGGACGGGATCCCCTTGAGTGCGTCGTACAACTCGCGATGCAAGGGCGGAAGTTCGACATAGCGAACTACGGGTTCAAAGGGAGGGAGGCCGAGCTCCTTCTTCGTTGTCCGCGTGAACAGTGGACGCAGGGCCTGGCTGGCATAGGCGAGATCGCCGCCGCTGACCGCTTCGACGACGAGTTGCTTCCCGCGGCCTGGCCAGACGAACGAGAGCAGGCTTTCCAGATCCCGGGCACCGTTGGGAGCTGGTGTCCCAGTGAGGATGAGGCGCCGCCGGGCCAGTGGACCCAGCGACAGACAAGCAGATCCGTAGGTGCCGCGGGCTCCGAGTTTCATACGGTGCGCTTCATCGAGCACGAACATCGCCGGAGCCGTACGCAGCCACTCCGACAGGTGGTTGACAGACCCGGACAGCCTTTCGTAATTGACCAAGACGACATCGGCTTCCGGATCGGGGAATCCGGTGTCCATGACGGATGTCAGCAAGGGTTCCTTGAAGCAGACCTCCCCTTCGAATTGCCAGGACTCGTAGGCCGGCTTGGGGCATACGACGAGAAGCCGCCGGACCTCTCCCCGCTCACGCAGGGCGCTGAATACCGCCAGGGCCATGCGGGTCTTGCCGGCACCAGGGACGCTGAAGTTCGCGCCGTGCCCCAGGGACAGCAGCTCCCCGATGTCCCGCAGCTGGAACGAAGTGAGGTCTGCCTGCCAGCCCGCGCCCAGCAGCGCTTGAACGTCATCCGGCGCGAGCGGCAGCTGCTCGGAGTCGGCAGTCGATGAGCCGAGCCTGGCCTGCACTGTCTCGGCGTCATCAAGGACACCGGTGACCAGGCTGGCCAGCTCAGGCTCCCACTCGACATCAGCGTGGGGCCAGGTGGCCAGCTCGCCGATTGAGAACAGAAAGCTGTCCAGATCAGCATCCGACGTCAGCGGGCCGCGCTGGCCACCCGGAGCTACCCGGGTGGCCAGCATCCCGAAGTCGCCTTCCAAGCCCGGCCGGGCGCGGAGCACTGCCCGCGTCCTGGTGACGTCGAAGCTGATCCGGAGCGACGGGAGGTCAGGGTGTGTCATCGCTGGTCTGCCACGACCTCACGCAGCCACGACAGGCCCTCCCCCGGGAGTTGGATGCTCTTTGACGCTTCGGCTGACACCTTGGTCAGTGCTTGCCTGAGTGCGATCAGAGTGTCATCGAAGGCGGCTTCATCCAGGCTGTTGTTGCCCCGTGCCAGCACCAGGTCGGTGATGCACTGCTGAAGTTCTCGAACTGCCGCGTTGACTCGGTCGGGGGCTGCAAGCCGCTTTTTCCGGTCGCGGTTCGCCTTGTCAGCATCCTGGATCGACTCCTCGAAGGCCTCCCGCAGCGAAGACAGGGAACTGTTGGCCGCAGTGAGCTCTTCGGCGGTCGCTGTGGACGCGGACTTCTGTGTGGCTTTCGCCCGGAGGAGCACGTCAGTGAGGGCACGGGCCCCGGCTGTTTCGGAACTCGGTGCCGGCACGGAACGATTGAGACCAGGGATGGAGACCGCCTTCGGCGGCTCCGGGGCGGCTGTGCGGGTCCCTTCAGGCAAGTGACGTTCCAGGTACTTCTCACGGAAGTCGGTGCGGATATTACGGATATCGGTCTTGGCGAATTCAAGGACAATCGCCGCCAACCGGTATTCAAGGAGGGTGTCCGCCGCCTCCTTGTTCTTGGCCTTCTCCTTGTCATAGGTCCGGTAGAGCTCGGCGAAGCTTTCCTTAGCGTCCTCGAAGTCCATGAGGCGAAGTTTGATCCGGCCGTGCTCGCTGCGTTTGACGAGGTCGCGCAGCTGTCCGAGAACCCATGTGTCCCGTTCCAGTGCCGGCGTTGTGGTGTGAAACAGCTTGGCGATGGCGGCGAGAGGCAGCCCCTGGCTCATCTGCTCCTCAATGGCCATCAGCTTGTTGACATAGGAGTATTCGCGCCGCCGGTCCGGCCTGAGCTGCAGCGACAGTTCAACCGAGAGGATATCGTCCCAGGTGCAGCTAGCCGGCAGAACACCCACGCGGATGGACTGGACGCCCAGCTCTTTGAGAGCAGCCCGGCGGGTGTTGCCGTTGACGAGAACACCTTCACGGGAGATGAGTCCCGGCTCGTTCTGGCGATGTTCGCGAAGGCTCTCCTTCAGTTTGTCGAAGTCCGGATCGCGCTGGCGCGGGTCAGACGGCATGGCTGTCAGCAGGTGATGCAGGTAGCTCTGGCCGGCGTCGGACCAGTGATCCTTTGTGAGTGCCTCTTCCTGCACGGGGTCGTAAGCGCGTTGTGCACTGACCCTGTGGGTTGCGGGGTTGTAGTAGAGCCGTTCTACCGGCATGTCGATGACTTCGACGTGGATAGGGCGGCCCCGGAACTCCACGCGGAGTGTTTCAGGCACTGCGTTACCTGCGCGCACATCCTGGAGCCGCTGCTCGACCAGGGCGCGGTTCTCATCCGCGATCGGGGGGGCGCCGAAGTCCGTCGGCATGGGTACCTCTCGTAGCTGAAGTGGGTTGGGGAAACGATGGTGTCGAACGCCGGCAGGGTAGCCGCAGGCGCCTAACGCAGGCCTTCGCGGAATGCTTCGCGTGCCTCGGCCGGCAGTGCCCGGTACTTCGCCCAGACGTCCTCAACGGAACTGAACGTCCGAGCATCCCGCTTGATCCAGGATTTCAGGATGTCGAGTTCGAGCGAGGGGAGCGAGGCAGCCTCGGACAGCAACGCCGACACGTCGTACGTGGAACCGATGCCGCCGACTCGGCAGCGATTGCACTCGACGACGTACTGGAGAGCCTTTGTCCCATTCGGCAGCAGGACTTCACGCCTGGCCACGTCGAGCTGAGCTGTGACCTCCGAGTCGGCGTACGTGTCTCCCGGGGTGGCGCCACACGAACTGCACTTGTGGTTGTAGGTGGCCAGAAGCTCCCGACGCTGGTTCACCGTGATCGCGCTCTTGGGCCGAGTACCGCGGCCCGGTTCCCAGACGGGCTCGCCGCGCTGCACATAGCGCTGCTCGTTGGCGTCGAGGCCGATGTCCTCGCGCTTCGTGTCGATCTTCCACCCGAAATCACGGAGATCCCGCATGCGGCGGTCGATCTGCGCCACGTCCGGAAAGGCATCGCGGAGCTGCCCCTTGGTGAAGACGTTCCCTTCGCCGACCACTTGGACGAGCCAGAGTGCGGCGCGCTTCATCGTGCCCAGTTTGCTGTCCTGCCATGAAGGCAAGGCCATGCTCATCTCCACCTCGCAGAGCCTGAGCGGGCCAGCCCGACTGCGTGTCAGGACAGTTGGCGCCTGACAGTGGCCCGCTACACACAACCGAACCTCAAGTCCGACTGAAAGAGAAGCGGCTGGGTGTCCGGATGAGTATCTGGACACAATTGAGGAGCCAGTTGGGGATGGGCGGCGGCACACTGTCGTCGAAAGCTGCCTGCGGTGAGGACAGAAGGAGCTGGCGTGCCGCGACCGGGTCACTTCAGAGAACTGGATGCCGAAATTCCGGATGAGAGAAAGGCTCTCGCCAGGGCCTTGCGCGACTTGATGAAGGTGGTCGACCTGCCGCTGCGGCAGACGCATGAGGAGCTGGCAAGGCGCAACCATGGCTGCGACACCTCAGCGAGCGCACTGTCCGATCTGCTCAACGCACGCATACACAGGCCCAAGCAGGAGGTTATCCGCGCCCTCTACGACCTGGCGGAGACCGCCGTAAGGACGAGTGGCGCGACCATGCCGGTCACCTGGGAAGAACTGGAGGACCTCCGGCTCAAGGCGTGTGAACCGCCGGCGCTTCTGTGTACCAGCTGCCAGCGGACTGTGTTGCCGGTCCCCCCAGCGCAGGGGGACCGGCAACACGAGATAGGACGGTGGCCCACCGCGCTGACTCTGCTGGACATGAAGCAGACCAGGAGCGCCGAGGACGTTGCCGGCATCCTGCGGCACGTCGGAATGGCGGGCGGACCGGCAGAGGTGGCTCTCGCGGTGACCGCGTGCAGGGCGCGCGGGCTGCGTTCTGAGGCCGACGTGATACTCAGGTATGCGCAGACCGGACGCGACGGGCGCCAGCTTGCCGAGATCGCCTATGAGTTCATGAGGATTGAGGACCACGCCATGGCCCGGCGAGTACTCAAGATGTCTCTTGCTCAGTAGGGGCATTTGCCTTGCTGGCGGGGGAGGGCGGCCGCCTGGACATCACGGCTTGACGGATCGCCTCACTGCATTCCTCGGCTGACTGATGCTCCCAGAAGCGCAGGACAAGCCAGCCGGCTTCCCGCAGGCGCTCGTCTGTATCGCGGTCACGGGCCATGTTCCGGGCCACTTTGTCGGACCAGTAACCGGGATTGGTCTTCGGAGACACGTAATGCTCAGGGCAGCCGTGCCAGTAGCACCCATCGATGAAGACGGCTACTTTCGCAGGCCGGAAGACCATATCGGCGGTTCGGCGAAGGCCGGAGAGCGGGCGAGCCGCCACTCGGTAGCGCAGCCCCTGGGCGTGCACCAGCCGGCGGACAAGCCGCTCAGGAGTGGTGTCCCGGCTCCGGATCGCCTGCATGTTGCGGCGGCGTGCGGCGGACGACGCCCATGAGCCCTCGGGCGGCACCCAGGCGGTCTGTGACGGATCTGGTTCTGGAGTGGAAGCAGTCATCTGCGGTGAGTTACCAGTCGGACAGAGTTGGCGGCAGCGTCCCGTAGGGCGGGAGACGGCCCTGTTCGATGATCTCGCTCAGATCATCCTGTTGTTGGCGGCTGCCGACAGCGGCAACTGCGGCCTTCAGGGCATCGAAGGCGATGTGATATATAGCATCGGCTTCTCCTGTCCCTCGCGCTATCGAGGCGATCCGGCTGGGCATAGGCTCCGCGGTCACCACCACCAGATGGGGCAGCCGACCGCGCCGGTGCCTGATCATCTGGAGAAATTCATGGCGCACATTTTGCACGCGATCTGACCTGATTGTCCACTTGCAGGATACCGCGGCATGCAGATGCGGACGGGTCGCGGCCTCTGTCCCTGGACGTGTGACGCCTACCGTGACATCAGGCTTGATGAGGTAATCACGGCCGAGATCAACACGAAGGGTGGCGTTCTTGCGTACCGCTTCAGCCACTCTGTCCAAGTGCTCGTACTGCGCGAAGTCGGCCACGGTCTTCTTGTGGTCAACATGCCACGTACGTTCCGGAGACAGATGTGGTAGCGCGGTCCTCAGGTGATCACAGACCGCGTGTTCCAGCGCTGGGCCAAGACTTTCAGGGGTGCCGGGAAGCACGACATCGGATTCCACCCCCAGTGCCTCAAGGACATGCCTCGCGAGCAGCTTTGACGTATTGCTGTCGGAGTCCGCGTTGTTTGGGACGAGCTTTCCGGTCTTCTCCAGTCTTTTCCACCCGAGGAGGCCGGTTGCGAACGGCGCGTGCATCGTCAGTCCTGTCTGGTGTGTGAAGGCAGGACCGGGGCGGGCTCAACGGGGTCGCTCGGCTGGGCGAGGACCCATTGCTTCCCGTCTAGGGAGACTCGCGGCGTGTCCCCGTGATGAGGTCTTGCGGCGACCACCCGGGCACTGACGAATTCGCCTTCGTCCGGCAGCGGGAGACCGAGCTGGCCGGCGATCTCGCGGTGGCTGGCATAGTCCCCCATGATGAGGATGCCCTCCGCTTTGAGTGCCGACCGGCTGCCGCCGTTACCGCGGACCCGCTTCATGTAGTCCTTCTGCTGGGCCACTGTGCGCACCACATTACGGCCGATACGTCGCTTCTGGACGCGCCGGAAGAGTTCGTTCAAGCGGCCCTGCCCTGAGCTCGCTGTGAACACGGCCTCCCGGTCAGCGGCATCCATGTGGAGCAGCACGTTCTCGGGGAGGTCCTCGTCGTGCCAGATCCACTGGATTTTTTCCCGGTGTGCCGCCTTGATCGTGAGCTTGAGGTCGCGGTTGTTCCCCGTGTTCAGCCACTCGTCGTGTATCCGGACAAGGCCGATGCTCCAGAGGGACTTGTAGTCGTCCGCCCAAGCAAGCAAGCAGAGGTGGCCGACCGCCTCTGGCGGGATCATCCAGCCGCCGAACTGCTGGGAGTACTTGCAGTCCACGTCGACGCCGGCGATCTGGTAATCCATAGCCTCGCCGTCCGCGAACCTGAACTCACGCTGGAGATTGATCTCTACGAGAGTTCCCGCGTGAGTCTTCTCAGTCTTGAAGAGCGTCTTCCAGTCGTAGCGTCCGGTCACCTCGCCATTGAGCAGCTGGTCGATGGTGTCACGAAGGACCCTGGCGAACCGTCGGCCCGTCGGGTCGAGCGCCTTGATGTGCTCGTAGACCTTGTCGAGTTCAGGGTCTACCCCGGCCGCCGCATGCTGCAGAGCGACCGCTGTAGCGGCTTTGATGTCGGCCTCTTCGAAAGGAAGCATGCTCTCCCCGTCGGTGAGTGGTTCGTTACGTGCAGAGCCGTCGCGCCTCAGAACGCGTTGACGATCACGGCGTCCGGACGAGTGGAGTCCTTTGTTCGGAAGCGCACGAGCTGCTGTTTTGTGTCGATGGCTGCCTTCGGCGGAATCACGGTGAATGCCATGGTGACCCGGTCAGCCGCCGCAGCACCCGTCGCGGCAACGGCCTTCACCTCATCGTCGTGAGCGGCCTCTACGACGGGATACAGGAGGACTACACCTTGAGCCGCTCCGAGTACGGGGGCGCTGTCCCCAGGGAAGGCCGAGTCGGACTGGTTGACCAGCTGCTGTGCGTACAAACGGTGTTCCAGGCCAGAGATACGGCCGAAGGACGACTTGCCGGACTGGCGGCTTCGGCGGAACAGGGAGAAGGGGCCCTGGTCCACCACAGTGGCTTCGATCCGGTGGCGCTGTGTGCGCTGCGGAGCGATGACCAGCCATTCGTCGACCTTGGCCAGGCGGCCGTCGAGCTGGGACAGGTAGGCCAGGTGCGGGGCGAGTACGTTGCCGTCCTCCCACTCCAGTGAGCTGAGGATGGACAGGAGCTGGGCGTGCGGGATCACCGTGGTGGCTGCCTGGAAGCTACGGGACAGCGGTGAGGTGTCATCCGGCAGCAGCCGGCATGTCGTCGATGTCCCTCTGAGTGCCGCGAGAATGGGCTTCCAGCGTTCGGTGTTCCGTGCCGTCATCTTGGTATCCACCGGGTATGCAGCCGGTTCGATCGGCGTACCCGGCGACCGGACCTCCACCAGCTCCGCGTTGAACATCTTGTTCCGGGCCGACGGCTTCACCCACGGCAGGTGCTGGGCCACCAGTGGCGGGATCTGTGCGGGGGTGACCTGGGGGCGGCCGTCCACCAAGGGGGCGTAACGGGCCAGTTCGGCGCGGAAGAGCTCCTCGTCCCGGCAGATCGCTTCGAAGGCCTCGTACAGGTCGACGGTCTTCGCGTTGCGGCCGCGGCCGAGGGACTCCTCACGGCCGATGTAGAGACGTACGAGATCGCGGTAGCCGGGGCGGAAGCCGAACCAGCGGCCCATCTGCATCAGCGTGTCCGCCTGCTGCGTCGTGCGGCGGTAGTACGTGATCGTCAGGCCCTCGACCGTGAAGCCACGGGACAGCTTGGTGCCGCCGACCAGGATTTTCCAGACGCGCGGGGTGCGGTCGAAGTCCAGGTCGGGCTGGGCGTAGTCGCGCTCGCTCTCACCGTTGACGACCATGACGGGGCCACCGCCTTGATTGATCAGGCGGCGGGCCCCGGAGACGTACGGCTTGAGGTCCGCGTAGGTCGCGGGAGTGGGCAGGGAGCCATCCGCGTGGACGTGGAAGTCCTTGTCGAAGAGGGACGCCAGGCGGGCGTGGCCTTCCGGGCCTGTGTAGGCCGCGTTACGCCACATCGTCTCGATGCGCTCGGCGAGTGCGGCGTGCTCGGCCATGCGGACCGATTCGTGCACGAGCATCGTGTGGTGGCGGAACGGGCCCGAGGGAACGCCGTGGTTCTCGCGGTAGAGCTTCAGCGCGCCGGTGAGTACAAAGGCGTCCAGGGCCTCCTGGAGGCGGTCGCCCGTGGAGCCGTAGATGCCGCGGACGTGCTTCTTCTCGGCTTGCCCCTCGCCGTCCTCCATGGTGTCCAGGTCGTGGAAGTCCTGAACGCCCATGTAGCCGGTGGGGCGGGGCAGCGAGATCAGGAAGTCGCGCGGGAACAGGTCCTCCTCGTCACCCGGGTCGATGAACACGTTGGCGAAGGGAGTCGCCGTGTAGCCGACGTACTGGGCGCGGGGCAGGAGTTTGAGGAGCTTGCTGATCTGGCCGTTGATCGCGGTGCGGGTGACCTTCCCGTCCTCCCACTTCTTCGGGTCGGTCGTGTTCACCGAGGCCTGGTCCGACTCGTCGTCGATGATCAGGGCCGGTATCTCGCCGAGGATCGGGCCGATCTTCTTGAGGTCGGTGACCAGCTTCTCCAGCACCGACTTGTTCTTCTTCACGACCATGACGCGGGCGCGGGCCGCGTGCAGGTTCGCCGGCTCGTACAAGGGTCGGGTGCGGTCCGGCTTCTCGAACTCCAAGGCGCTGATGCCGCGCTCCAACGCCATGTAGTCACGGTCGCGAGAGGTCAGACGCTCGATGTCGAAGGCGCCGAGCAGGGAGGGGCGGGCGCCGAAGGAGACGAACTTCGCGGGCCAGTCCTCGTCGTCCTGGTAGTCGATGCCGATCAGGGCGTCCGGGTCGTTCGGGTCGGCGGCGCCCAGGATGTTCTCCTGGCCGATCAGCTCCATGTCGAGCCGGCGCTGGGTCTGGCCGCGCAGCAGGTTCAGGGTGCCGCCCAGCACGATGACCAGGCGGTAGCCCGCGTCAATGGCTTTGGCGGTGACGCCGGTGAAGTTGGCGGTCTTGCCGGACTGCACGTAGCCGACGACGAGTCCGCGGGCGCCGTACGGGGTGTCGCGGGTGGGGTCGGCAAGCCGCTCGACGACCGCGTGGGCGGCCTCGTCCAGGCTGGAGACCGCCGCGTCGCTCCAGCCCTTGCGGCGCAGCAGCCGTTCGTACGACGTCCAGTAGAAGGAGCGGTTCGCGGCCTGCTCCCGGGTGTACCAGGGCTCGAACTCGCGGCTGATGGTGACGGGGCCCGCTTCTTCGTGCACGGGGACTGCCGCGTCGAGCGCCTTGCGCAGATCCGCGCCGAACGCGAGCTTGTCGTAGATCTCGGCGCGCCGCTCCGCGGTGCGAGGCGCGGTGGCGGCCGACCACGTCGGGGACTGTTCGAAGTCCCATGCCGTGAGCTTGCGGCGCCAGAGGGTGAGCAGCTCGTCGCCGGGATCCGCAGCCAGCAGACGGTCGCGGAAGCGGGCCATGTCCGCGTCTGCCGGATCGTCGGCGTCGGCAAGTACGAAGGCGAGCTTGGCGAAGTGCCTGGGGCCACGCCTGCTCATCGCGTCGAGGACCTCACCGTGCAGGTCGGTGAGGTGGTCGGGAGCGGATGTGTTCTCGGCGGTCACGGCGGTCGGGCAGCCTTTCTGGAGATAGGGGAGGGCGCGGGCGAGAGGCGTGACTAACCCTCTGCGCGGGCGATTTCGGCACGCACCGCGGTGACGAGAACGCTGTTCCACAGGGCGACCTTGTCGGTCTGGTTGGCCCAGACGCGTTCCTTCTGGAAGATCTCGTTGAGCATCAGATAGAGAAGGCTCTTGAGGACCGGTGCGTCGTTGGAACCTCCGCGCCGGTCACCGTTGAAGGCGTGCCGGTAGTCCTTGTTGAGGACGACCCGGCGTTCCTTGTGGTCGATCGTGAAGAGCAGTTCGGCGGCGTCGACGCCGGGTGGCACGTCGAGCCTGGCCCAGGCAAAGGTGATGGGATCGGCGCCTTCCAGCTGTGGCAGTTCGTCCCGCAGCGTCCGCTTCAGCTTCGGGTCGATGCCTTTGCCGGGCGGGATGACGGCCGCGCGTTTGACCTCCGTACGCCGCTTGGCGGCCTCGCGATAGGTCACCTCGGCCTCGCGGACGTACTCGGCGAAGGTGTGGCCGCTCGGGGCTGCCGCCTTCTCAAGGCCCCGGGCGAACGCCGGGGTGACCTGGACTCCGTCCTTCTTGACGGTCAGGGCGAACACGTCGTTGGGCTCGGGCGGCAGATCGACGGCGATGCGGGCCAGGGCGAGGTGGCCTTCCGGACTCCGGGTGTCGTTCCAGCCGCCGGCCTGGACGAGCCGGTCATTGCGGTAGAGATAGAAGCCTTGCCGCTCGGCGAGCGGCCCGATGCCGCGGTAGGCGACGAGGGGCGACTTGGGCGGCCATATGTGGGCGGTGAGCTCGATGTCGCCGACGCCCTCAACAGGCGCGGTGTAGGCACGGGGATAGCCGGGGCGACCCGGGACCCGGTAGCCGAACGGGTCGATGGGTTCCACGCCGCGGTGGTCCAGCTCCTCCCGAGTGTGGACGTCCTCGACGACGATGTCGATGTGGAAGCCGTCGCGGGCGAGGAAGCGGTGGAGGTGAAGCCCGAGGTGGGTCTCGAGCCGTTCGATCGCGTCGTCGAGATAGCGGTCGGTCTGACCGGCGGTGATGGTCTCGAACGTGCGGACCTGGTCCCAGCGGACGATGGTGCCGTGCCAGCCGATGATCCCGTCGTAGCGGTCGACCAGGTTCTGGCAGTACTTCGCATCGACGATGTCGCAGGTGAAGTCGGCCTGGGCGCGGGCGGTGAGCCAGCGCCGGCCGGCCGACGGACTCCGCTTGGTGCGGCTGATCACGGTGAGCGCATCGGCGTGCGAGAGGGAAGCGGCCTTGAGCCCGGCCCCGAAGTGTCCGAGCGCGCCGACGGCGTACTCCTGGCGGCCGCCGACGGTCATCGCCGTGTCCAGGCCCGTCTCGTCCATGCCATGGCCGTCGTCGATGACGAGCAAGCCGACGAGCCGGTCGCGTCCACCCCGCTCACCGGTGTCCCGCAGGAAGCTGACGACGACGTTGCCCGCTCCTGCGTCGATCGAGTTGTCGATCAGGTCGGCGATGGCCGCCTCGAAGCCGTAGCCCTGATGCGCCAGCGATTCGAACGACCTGGCCGCCGGGGGGAGCCGTTTGCTACCGCTGGTGGGTACATCGAACTGCCAGTCAGAAGACGGCTGGTAGGGCGGCATACGGGTGTTCCTCGCGGGCCGGGGCATGTCCAGGTGTGTGCGGACATGCCAGTGCAACTGGTTCGCCTGTGACGTTAGCGTGAGCCTGACGTGAAGGAGTAACCGGATAGGAACAAATACGTCCCTAGTTCCTGGATGCGTTCCTGGTGCGGTGCAGGAGGCCCGTCCAACCCGTGGCCTCAGATTTTCTGGACTCCGTGGCAGGTCTCGTACGGTCCTTCCGAACCGCACCAGCACGGCGTGCCCTGCTGTGGCGGCCAGGCCACCGCCCGCCCCCGCGCCGCCAAGGTCGTCGCGTACTGGGGGAGCAGGGTCGGGTCCGACGGGGAGGAGCCCTCGGAGGCGGCGAAGGCCTCGTAGGAGGGGAGGGTGCCGGAGACGATGCCTAGGTTGGCGGTGCCCGAGGCGGCCAGTTCGCGCAGGGATGCCTCTATGGTCGCCAGGTGGGCCTCGTGGGAGGGGTACTCCGTGGTGAGGTCCGGGTAGGCCGTGAGCAGTTCTCGCAGTTCCTGGGTCGGCCAGTGGAGGACCGCGACCGGGAAGGGGCGGGAGAGGGCCTCTCGGTAGGTGCCGAGTTCGGCGCGGAGGCGTACCAGTTCGGCCTGGAGCTCCGCCGGGTTGTCGGAGCCGAGGGACCACACGCGTTTGGGATCGTGGAGCTCGTCCAGGGAGACCGGGGCCGTGTTCAGGGTGTCGGCCACGGTGTCCCAGGCGTCGTGGGCCGCGCCCAGCATGCGGCGCACCCGGTGGCGGCCGAAGAGGAGGGGATGCGTGGCGTACGGAGGTTCCGGGACGTCCCTGAGCAGCAGGTCCACGGCCTCCGTGAACGTCTTGTGCGCCGACTCCAGCTCGTCGTGGGACTCCAGGGACTCGGCGATGATCACCCAGGGGGCCGGGTCCCGGGGCGCCGCCGTGCGGATGCCCTCGATGATCGCCCTGGCCTCCGCCTCGTGGTCGTACTCCCACAGGTTGGAGGCCTTCAGGGCGCGGACCAGGTGGGGGTTCTCCAGGCCGTCGCCGGAGGAGAGCAGACGGTCGTAGAGGGCCGTCGCGGCGGGGCGGTCGCCGGACAGTTCCAGGTGTGCCGCGGCCCGGAGCAGCAGGGCCTCGGCGTCCTCGGGATACAGGCCGGCGGTCCGCTCCAGGCGGGCCGCTTCGGCGGCGTGGTCGACGGTGTCGGCGTTGTCGGCGGGCGGCGTGTCGGGGCGCATGGGTGACACCGTACTGCCGGGCGGTGACGAACGTGAGGTATCTGCTGGCCAGGGTGCCCTGCGGGGTCCGTCGGCCGCGCGGGCGGGGCTGCGTCGTCCGCGTCCGGTTCGCCTGCCGTCCATGGCATGACCGCCGGGCCCGCGCCAGGGCGATCGCCTGGCGCGAACCGTCCGATCCGACCGATCGGAACGATCGGTCCGACGGGCGCGATCGGTCAGACGGCGCGGACCGTCCGGCCCGGCGCGACCGGCCCGACCGACGTGGGCGCGACGCGTTGCCGCGGCCGGTCGTTGCGGCGCCCGTCCGTCAGACCACCACCCCGTCGATCTGGAGCGTCTGCACCGCCTTCGCCGCGAACGGCACCCTCAGAACCTTGCCGCTCAGGTACGTGTCCGTGTGCGCCGTATAGAGGTCGCCGCCGCCCGTCGTCACCGTGTTCCAGCGGGGGACCAGGCCGCCCGAGCCGCCGGTCACCGTGGAGAAGCGGGACAGGTCGAAGGTCAGGGTCGTCGCCGAGGCCGATGTGTTGGCCGCGACGATCACCAGGCGCTTCGCCGACCTGTCCAGGGCCGCCGCCGCGTAGCTCACGCCCGTGTCCAGGATCGTCATGCCCGGACGGATGTGGCGGCTGAACTGGGCCATCACGTAGTACTTGGTCTGTACGGAACCCGGCTGGAGCGTGTTCGGGTCGTACGCGATCATCGCCCAGCCCGCGCTCGGGTCCATCACCTGCCAGTACACCCAGGCCGTGGGGTGCAGCCAGCGGAAGTCGTAGAGCAGGTTGCCGGCCAGGGTCAGGCCCGTGCCGTCGCTGTCGCCGGTCTCCGAGTTCCACAGGGCCTTGCGGGCCGTGGTCACCACGTCCGTGTACAGCAGGTCCCTCCGGCCGCCCGAGCCCTGGTAGCCGTGCACGTTCACCCGGTCCACCAGCGCCCTCGTCGACGACCCGAAGGAGTTCCAGGTCGTGCGGGCCAGGTCGTAGCTCGTCTCGTCCGAGGCCGAGATCCTCGTCGAGGTCAGGCCGCGGCTGTCCAGTTCGCTGCGGAGGTAGGGGAGTACATCCGCCTGGACCGAGGCGTCCATGTGGCATCCCTCCTGGGTGCCGGAGGCCTTCCACCAGTCGGAGCTCGGCTCGTTGAAGGCCTCGACCGTCGCGAAGTCCACGCCCCAGTGCTGGTGGGCGTAGAGGGCGACGGCGGCCAGGTGGGAGGCGTGCTGGCGGTAGTTCCAGGTCTGGAGGTTGTTGCCGCCGTCCGAGGCGCCGGACGGATTGTGGTTGTTGCACATCCACCACATGGGGGAGTTGGCGAAGAGTTCCGATGTCGCGCCGCGCTGGGTCGCCTTCACCAGCATCGCGCGCTGTGTCGCGTCCGCCGTCCACTTCCACGACGACGAGGCCGGATCCTCGTTCGTCCAGTCCTGCCAGTAGCCCTCTATCTGCTTGAACTTCGGGATGTTGGGCGAAGCGACCATCGACTCGCCGTTCACGCTGTTCCAGCTGCACGCCCCGAGGTTGTAGCGGGCGATGTTCAGGCCGAGGCCGGGCAGCGATCTGCCGCCGTACGTCACCGACTTGGTGGTGAAGAACAGGTCGGCGAAGTCGTCGCGGCCGCCGAAGACGTTGGCCCACCAGGCCAGGGACGTACCCCAACCCTCCCAGGTGCCGTACGTCGTCGACGGGTTGACGGAGATCGTGGCGTCCGCGTACGCGGTGCCGGCGCCCAGGGTCCCCAGGGCGCCGCCCAGGACGCCGGCGCCCGTCGCGGCCAGCAGTGTTCTGCGTCGGATCATGGCTTCTCCGGCTCCTCCGCTCCTCCGGCTTCTCCTGCTTTGCCGGCCGGTCAACGGCCCCTGGGCACACCGGGGTTGGAGCCATGCGCCCCCTACGTGTCCGGCGTGTTCCGGGTGCCGTCGAGAAGCATGGAGGGTGCCGCCGGGCATTGTCGAGGGTTGTGGCAGCCCTTTCTAAAACCGCTAGAGGAAGGGGAAGCCTGCCTGTGGCCCGGCCGGTTCACCGCCCTCCCCGCGCCGCCGCCACCGTCAGCGCGCCCGCCGCGGCCAGTCCCACCGACACCAGCATCGCCAGGTTCGCGCCGCGCGCCGGGCTCGCCGCCGACGTGGCGATCGCGATGGTCAGGGCGACGCCCGCGCAGGAGCCGATGTAGCGGAAGGTCTGCTGGGCGCCCGAGCCCATCGCCGCCCGCTGCGCCGGTACGGACTCCACGGCGACCAGCGGCAGGGCCGCGTTCAGCAGTCCGCTGCCCACGCCGCCCACCAGCAGCCCGGGGAGCAGGCGTACCCAGGAACCGGAGCCGATCGCGCCCAGCATCGTCAGGACGGCGGCCGCGTGCAGGACGAAACCGAGGGCCAGTTGCGTGCGGGGGGAGAGCCGGCCCGCCAGGTGCCTCGCCAGGAGCGCGACGGCGAAGCTCAGGCCCGACCAGAGCAGGAACAGCCAGGCCGTGGCGATGGGGGACAGGTGGAGTGTCTGCTGCAACAGGGCCGGCAGGAAGCTGAACAGGCCGATCACCGCCAGGCCCGTGAACAGGCCGCCCGCCGAGGACGCCAGGAAGGGCGGGTGGCGCAGCAGGGACAGGTCGATCATCGGCGTGGCCGTACGGCGTTCCACCGCCACGAAGACCCCGACCAGCAGCACCGCCGCCGCGAGCAGGACGCCCACCGAGGGGCGGAGCCAGCCGTCCCGGCCCAGGGTCAGGGCCGCGACCAGGGCGACCAGGGCCAGGCCGAAGGCCAGTGCGCCGAGTATGTCCGGGCGGCCGGGCCTCGGGGCGCGCGACTCGGAGAGGGCGCGTGCGCCGAGCGCCGTCACCACCAGCGCCGCCGCGCCCAGGATGCCGTATCCGATTCGCCAGTTCGGCAGGGCGCCCGAGACCAGGGGGCCTACCGCGATGCCGCCGCTCACGAAGGCGCCCCAGGCACCGGTCGCGTGGAGCCGGCCGCGCGGGGACGGGAAGGCGTGGACGATGAGGCCCAGGCTGCTGGCCAGCAGCGCCGCGCTCGCCGCGCCCTGAGCGATGCGGGCCAGCGTGAACTGCCAGGTGGAGCTCGAGAAGGCGCCGAGGGCCGTGGTCAGGCCCAGGGCCAGCGTGCCGGCGAGGAAGACGCGGCGGCGGCCGTGGTCGTCGGCCAGGCTGCCGGCCACCAGGAGAAGCGCCGCCAGGCCCAGCGGGGTGCCGTTGAGCAGCCATGCCTGGGCCGAGAGGGAGGTGTGCAGGGCGGCCGCGGTGTCGGGGAGCGTGACCATCGGCGCCGTGTACGTCATCAGGGCCACTGCGGTGGCGGCGCTGGTCACGGCGAGGGTGGCCCCGGGGCGCGGGGGCGAGTCCCGGAGTCCTTCGCGCGGGCGCGCCGTGCCGCGTGCGGTTTCGGCCGAGGTGGCGGTCGAGGTGGTGGTTTCGGTGGCGGTGGCGGCGGCGTGTGCCGTGGTGGGGGAGTCGGGGCCGGTCATGACCTTGTCCTTCCGGACGGGCGGAGGGGATTCACGGTTGTGGTGTGTGTCGGGTCGGGATCTGCTGGTTCGGCGGTGGCGGCGGTGCTGGTGACCTAGTTGGTTCAATGATTGAACTCAATGCCTGTCGCCACCGTAACACCCTCAGTTCGTTCACTGAACCAAGATGTCGAAAAGTGGCTACAGTGGATCCCATGGCACTGGGCAAGGACTACGCGACGCAGGAGTGCTCGATCGCCCGCGCGCTGGAGATCGTCGGGGAGCGCTGGACGCTGCTCGTCGTCCGCGACGCGCTCTACGGCGTACGGCGCTACAACGACTTCCTGGTCCACCTCGGAGTCCCCCGCGCCGTCCTCGCGGCCCGGCTCCAGACGCTGACCTCCGAGGGCATCCTCGAGAAGCGGCGGTACCAGGAGTCGCCGCCCCGCGACGAGTACGTCGTCACCGAACGCGGGATCGCCCTGTGGCCCGCCCTGCGGGCGCTCGGCCTGTGGGGGCGCGAGCACTTCGGCGAGGAGCAGCTGCGCGTCTTCCGTCACGCCGACTGCGGCACCGAACTCGGGTCGTACGGCGAATGCCCCGCCTGCGGAACCGTCGTGCCCGTCCCGGACGTCCTCATGGTGCCGGGACCCGGACTCGATCCCCACCCGGCGGATCCGGTCAGCCGGGCGCTGCTGCGGCCGAAGAGGCTGTTGCAGCCGCTCCAGATCGATCCTGTATGACGACAGCTGGGACGAGAGGGAGGGAGTCGACCGTGATCCGTCAGCGGGTCGGTGCGCGACTCGCTCCTCTGCTGCTGTCCCTGCTGCTGTTCCTGCTGCTTCTGGCCCTGCTGGTCCTTCAGCTCTCGCTGCTCGACACCGCCGGCAGCCTCTCGGTCACCGTCGCGGCCGGGGCGGCGCTCGTCGCCTGCGCGCTGCTCGCGGCGCGCTCCGTGCCGGTCATGCCGCCCACCCGGGTGCGTACGGCCATCCGCGACCGGGCACGCCGTACGGCCTTCCTGCCGCAGCGCGATCCCGACGCCGCGGGCCGGTCACGGCCCCGGGCACCCGGATGCGCCCTTCCGACGACCGCCGTCGCGTAGGGCGCACTTCCCGTTTCCTCCTCGGTCCTTCCCGTTTCCCCCTCGGTCCTGCGCGGGTCCGGTCGTCATGCCGCCATGCCTTCTTCGACCCCGGCACGACGAGAGACCCCTGGAGGGCTCACCCATGTCCGCAGTGCTGTCCGTTTTCGCGAGTCTGGTCGAGCGACTCGCCGACCTGCTCCAGCCGCTGTTCCACGCCTCCGCGGCCGCCGCCGCGATCGTCCTGTTCACCGCGCTCGTACGACTCCTCGTCCTCCCCCTCTCCCGCGCCGCCGCGCGCGGGCAGCGCGCCCGGGCCGCGCTCCAGCCGCGGGTCGCCGAGCTGCGGACGAAGTACCGGAAGGATCCCGAGAGGATGCGGAAGGCGGTGCTCGAACTGCATGCCGAGGAAAAGGTGTCACCGCTGTCGGGCTGCCTGCCCGGCCTCCTCCAGCTGCCCGCCTTCTTCCTGCTCTACCGCCTCTTCTCCAGCTCGACGATCGGCGGCGAGGGCAACGGGCTGCTCGGCCACCGGTTGCTGACCGCCCCGCTCGGCGGGCGGTGGGCGGACGTGCTGGCGGACGGCCAGGTCTTCGGGGTGTCCGGGCTCGTGTACGTCGCGCTGTTCGCGGTCGTGGCCGCCGCCGCCACCCTCAACTTCCTGCGCGCGAAGCGGAGCGCGGCCGAGAGCGGTGCGGTCGCCGTCGGTGGCGGGGACGCCGTCGGCGGGGAGCAGGTTCCCGGGCTCGGCGTGATGAGCAAGGCCATGCCGTTCATGTCGTACTTCACGCTCGTCACCGTGGCGGTGGTGCCGCTGGCCGCCGCGCTGTACGTGGTGACCAGTACGGCGTGGAGCGCCGTCGAGCGGGCGGTGCTCTACCGGTGACCTGCCGGGCGGTGCTTTACCGGTGACCTGCCGGGCGGTGCTCCACCGGTGACCCTGCGCATGGACCTGGCTACGGTCCAGTACGTGAACGGGGTATTGCGGACTGGACCTCGACCTTGGAGGATCGACCAGTCCTCCGACGGCCGCGTCCGCCGCACCCAGGTCGCGTCGCTCGGCCGGGCTGCCCGCGATCGAGGGAGATGGGGAACATGAAGCTGCTGCGAGTCGGTACGGCGGGGGCGGAGCGGCCCGCGCTGCTGGACGCCCAGGGCACCCTGCGTGACCTGTCGGGAGTCGTCCCGGAGATCGACGGCGCGCTGCTCGCCGACGACGCGGCGCTCGGCCGGATCCGGGCCGCCGCCGACGCCGGGGAGCTGCCCGCGCTCGACGCGACCGGGCTGCGGATCGGGCCGCCGCTCGCCCGGATCGGCAAGGTCGTGTGCATCGGGCTGAACTACCACGACCACGCCCGTGAGACCGGTGCCGAGCCGCCCGCCGAGCCGGTGATCTTCTTCAAGGCGGCCGACACGGTGGTCGGGCCGAACGACACCGTGCTCGTACCGCGCGGCTCCACCAAGACCGACTGGGAGGTGGAGCTGGCGATCGTCATCGGCCGTACGGCCCGCTACCTGGAGTCGCACGAGGAGGCGCTCGCGCATGTCGCCGGGTACGCCGTGTCGCACGACGTGTCCGAGCGCGAGTTCCAGATCGAGCGGGGCGGCACCTGGGACAAGGGCAAGAACTGCGAGACGTTCAACCCGCTCGGGCCGTGGCTGGTGACCGCCGACGAGGTGCCCGACCCGCAGAACCTCTCCCTCAGGCTGTGGGTCAACGGGGAGCTGAAGCAGGACGGCACGACCGCCGAGCAGATCTTCCCGGTCGCGGAAGTCGTGCGCTACGTCAGCCACTTCATGACGCTCTACCCGGGCGACGTCATCAACACCGGCACCCCCGCCGGCGTGGCCCTCGGTCAGCCCGACCCCAAGCCGTTCCTGCGCTCCGGGGACGTGGTCGAGCTGGAGGTCGAGGGTCTGGGACGCCAGCGCCAGGAACTCAAGGACGCCTAGCCGTTCAACAGATCGGCCAGCCTGCGCCACTGCTCCCGCGGGAGTTCGTCGCGGTCGCCGGTGCCGGTGACGACCTGGAGGGCCATGTGGTCCGCGCCCGCCGCTCGGAACTCCTCGACACGGGCGCGGATCCGGCTCTCGTCGCCCCAGGCGAACACCGCGTCGACCAGGCGGTCGCTGCCGCCGTGCAGCACATCGTCCTCGGTGAAGCCCAGGCGCAGGAAGTTGTTGGTGTAGTTCGGCAGTTCCAGGTACATCGCGAGGTAGTCGCGGGCGGTCTCGCGGGCGCGGTCCGGGTCCTCGTCCAGGACGACCTTGAACTCCGGGGCGAGCAGCGGGCCCTCGCCCAGGGTCTCCCGGGCCTGCGCGGTGTGCTCAGGGGTGACCAGGTACGGGATGGCGCCCGCCGCCCGGTCCCGGGACAGCCGCAGCGTCCTGGGGCCGAGCGCGGCCAGCACCCGGCGTCCGGCGGGCACCCCGGCGACGTCCAGGGCGTCCAGGTAGTCGACCAGTGCCGAGTACGGGCGCCGGTACTGCTCCGCGAGCTTGGCGTGGCTCACGCCCAGGCCCAGGACGAACCGGCCTGGGGAGGACGCCTCCAGCTCGGTGAACCCGGCCGCGCTCGCCTCGGCGTCGTACTGCCAGATGCTCTGGATACTGGTGCCGACGACCAGCGTCGACGTCGCGTCGAGCAGCGGGGCGGCGTTGCGGGGCGCGCTGCTGCCGCCGAGCCATGCGGCGCCGTAGCCGAGCTCCTCCAGTTCGGCGGCGGCCTCGGCGATCTCGCCGTGCCGGGTCGGGTCCTCCGAGCGGAGGCCGATGCTCCAGACGCCGTACGGTCCGACCTTCTCCTTCAGCGCGGCCGTTTCCTGCTGCGGGGCTGCCGTGTCGCTCATCGGTTCCGATCCCTCCGGGCGGGGTGCGGTGATCATCTCGCGTACACGCACCCCAACCCGCGGGGCCTCGCCGGTAATCCCCCGAGGGGACTACGGGTCTCTCGGGGACTACGGCTTCTCGGGGACTACGGATCCCTCGTGGTCGTTGCGGCTACCGGTCGAGGAACGCCTCGAGGGCCTCCACCACCAGCCGGTGGTCCTGCAACTGCGGCAGGCCCGACACCGTGACCGCGCCGATCACGCCGACGCCCTCGACGGTGATCGGGAAGGAGCCGCCGTGGGCCGCGTAGGTGTCGGGGTCCAGGCGGGAGGAGTCCTCGAAGGTCGTGCCCTTGGCCCGGAAGCGCGCGCCGACCAGGTAGGAAGCGGAGCCGTAGCGCTCCACCACCCGGCGCTTGCGGGCGATCCAGGCGTCGTTGTCGGGGGTCGAGCCGGGCAGGGCCGCGTGGAAGAGCTGCTGGCCGGCGCGGTGGATGTCGATGGCCACCGGCGCCTGCCGCTCCCGCGCCAGCTCCACCAGCAGCGAGCCCAGCACCCAGGCGTCCTCGTGGCTGAACCGGCTGAAGACCAGGCGGCGTTCCTGCGCCTGAAGCTCCTCGACGGTGGGGGTGGGTTCGGGGTTCGCGGTCACAGTCGTACCGCCACTGCGTCGCGGGCCGAGCGGCGGGCCGCCTCCAGGACGTCGAGCGCGGCGGCGGCCTCATGTGCCGTCACCGGGTTCGGGGCGCCCTCGCGCAGGGCGGCGGCCACGGCGGCGTAGTACGCCGGGTAGTCGCCGGACAGCGTCGGTACGGCGCGGCCGCCGCCGGTCACCGGGGACTCCCCGGCACCCACGCGGCCCCACAGGGACTCGTCCTCCCGGCCCCAGCCCTCGGGACCCGGGCGCGCCCCCGCCCGCAGCGCGTCCTCCTGCGGGTCCAGGCCGTACTTGACGTAGCCCGCCTGCGAGCCCAGCACCCGGAATCGCGGGCCGAGCTGGGCGGCCGTGGCGGAGACGTACAGATGGGAGCGGACGCCGTTCGCGTGGGTGAGCGCGATGAACGTGTCGTCGTCGGTCTCGGCGCCCGCGCGGCGGATCACCGACTCGGCGTACACCTGCGTGACCGGGCCGAAGAGGACCAGGGCCTGGTCGACGACGTGGCTGCCGAGGTCGTAGAGCAGACCCCCGATCTCCGCCGGGTCGCCGGACTCCCGCCAGCCGCCCTTGGGCTTGGGCCGCCAGCGCTCGAAGCGTGACTCGAACCGCCATACGTCGCCCAGCTCGCCGTCGGCGATCAGCCGGCGCAGCGTCAGGAAGTCGTTGTCCCAGCGGCGGTTCTGGAAGACGGACAGGAGCAGTCCGCGCTCCTCGGCGAGGGCCGCGAGGCCGCGCGCCTCGGCCGCCGTGCCGGCGACCGGCTTGTCCACGACCACCGGCAGTCCGGCCTCCAGCGCGGCCGTGGCGAGCGGGACGTGCGTCTTGTTCGGGGAGGCGACGACGACCAGGTCGAGTTCGCCGGCGCGGGCGAACAGCTCGTCGGGGCCGGCCACGGTCCGCACGCCCGGGTGCTCGGTGCGGGCCTGCTCCTGCCGCTCCGGGTTCGAGGTGACGACCGTGTCGAGGACCAGGCCGTCGGTGGTGGCGATCAGCGGGGCGTGGAAGACGGAGCCCGCGAGGCCGTAGCCGATGAGGCCCACGCGGAGGGGGGTGCCTGTCGTACCTGTCATGGCTCCCACTTTCGCAACGCTGTTGCCAAAGTGCAAGCGGCGGGGACAATGGGGGCTGTGAGCGGTACGAACGGCAGGGCGGGCGGAGGCGGCGGAGTCGGCGGCGTGGACGGCGTGGGTGGCATCGGCGGGATCGGCGGGATCAGGGGCGACACGGCGGGGGTGAACCTGCTGGGCGTGCGCAGCCACAACACCGCGCTGGTGCTCGACCTGCTGCGCACGGCCGGCGAGCGGGGCATCAGCCGACTGGAGCTCGCCGAACGCACCGGGCTGACCCCGCAGGCCGTCAGCAAGATCACCGCCCGGCTGCGGGAGGAGGGGCTGGCCGCGGAGGCCGGGCGGCGCGCCTCCACCGGGGGCAAGCCGCGCACGGTGCTGCGGCTGGTGCCGGACGCCGGGCATGCCGTCGGAGTGCACCTGGACCGCGACGAACTGCGGGTGGTCCTCGTCGACCTCACCGGTACCGTCGTCGGGCAGCGGCGTGCGCCCCTGGACCTCGGGGCGGGGGCCGAGTCGGTGCTGGACGCCGTGGAGCGGTCGGTGCGGCCGGCGGCGGCCGGGTCGGTTGCGGCGGGTTCGGTGCTCGGGGTGGGCGTCGCGCTGCCCGGGCCGCTCGACCATGCGCGAGGGGTACTGCACCGGGTGACCGGGTTCCCGGAGTGGGACGGCTTTCCGCTGCGGGACGCGCTCGCCGCGCGCCTGGGGCTGCCGGTCGTCGTCGACAAGGACACCAACGCCGCCGCGCTCGGGCTCGCCGTCGCCGGGGAGGGCGGCTCCTTCGCCGGGGAGGGCGGCTCCTTCGCCTATCTCCATCTCGGTACGGGGCTCGGGGCCGGACTGGTGATCGGCGGGAGCGTGCACCGGGGGGCGCGGACCGGGGCCGGGGAGTTCGGTCACCAGGTGATCCAGCTGGACGGGCCGCCGTGCGAGTGCGGTGAGCGGGGGTGTGTCGAGGCGCTGTGCCTGGCGGCCGTGGAGCGGGGGGACGTCGAGGAGGCGGCACGGGTGCTGGGGGCGGGGGCGGCGAATCTGGTGGGGCTGCTGGACATCGATCTGGTGCTGCTGGGCGGGCGTACGGTCGCGGCGGCGCCGGAGGTGTTCGTGGCGGGGGTGGGCGCGGGGGTCGCCGCGCGGGCTCGGCGCGGTGGGAGTTCTGCTTGCGGGGTGCCGGTTCGGGTGGCCCCGGGTGGGGAGTTCGGGGTTGCGGTGGGGGCGGCGCAGTTGCTGTTGGGGCCGTTGTTCGGGCGGGGGGACGGGTGAGCGTACGCGTGCGCGTGCGGGTGCCGGCGGGGGTGGGGGGTGGTTGCTGTGGGGTGGGGCGCTTGCCCCGTGTGGGGGTGCCGCTGCGCCCACCCGTGCCGCCCTGCGGCACGACTGCCCGCAGCTACGGAGGCCTGCGACTGCTCGCAGTTGCGTTGGCTGCTGGGCTGGTCGGGCGGAAGTGTGGGGCTGTTCGAGGGGTGTGTTCGGGGTGGCTTCCTGGTGGGGGCACGGTTCGGGAAGGTCACGTGGTCATGCGACTGTGCACGTCCCTGTCCCCCTGCCTTGCCGCAGCCGCCCTGCTTCTGACCGGTTCCGCCCTCGCCCGGGCCGACTCGCGTCCCGCCTGTGCCGGGCCGGACGACCGTAACTTCCCGATCGCCAGCCGTATCCACGGCGGCCCCGCCGCCTACCGCGCCGGCGGCGGACACGGCACCTTCTTCCTCGACCTCACCAACACCACCTCCGGTACCTGCGCCGCCGTCCATCCCGTCGTCGTCCTCGTCGACGACAAGCGCGCCCTCAAGGCCGGCCAGGTCCGGCTGGAGTTCTACGACGGCGCCGGCGTCCACCCCGTGCGCTTCGAGTCCACCGACCAGGACGAACTCGTCGGCCCGTTCGACGCCGGGCTGCCCGGGTTCACCGTGGGGCCGGGCAGGACCGTCACCGTGAAGGTCAGGCTCTCGTTCACCTCCGACGCCGCCGCGAACGAGGTCACCGCGAACGCGGCCGTCGTACAGCGGCACGACGACGACGGCGACTGGGTCGGGCAGTCCGACGACTACCGGTTCCGTATCCGGTCCCACGCCCACGCCCACGCGCCGAAGGACCCGGACACGGACAAGGACACCGCCGCCTCGGCCACCTCCTCCCGTACCCCCTCGGCCTCCGCCGACCCCGCCGCCACCGCCCCCGACGCCCCCGACGACGACCTCCCCTTCGCCGACCAGCTCGCCCGCACCGGCCTCGCCACCCCGGACGGAGTGATCACGGCCGTCGCCCTGCTGCTGGCCGCCGGCGGCACGCTGGTACTGACCTGGAGGCGCCGGTGAACCCGTGCCCCGCGTCTGCGACGATCCCTGGGTGGACTACCCGAACGACCAGGCCCCCGGCGCCCCGGTCCGCTCCGGCATCCCGGAGCACGGCCGGATCCCCAAGTACTACGCGGTGAAGGCGAGGATCGACGGCCTCGTCCGCGAGCTGGGGGAGGGCCGGCCGATCCCCACCGAGCGCGATCTGTCCGAGGAGTACGGCGTCGCCCGCGAGACGGTGCGGCAGGCGCTGCGCGAGCTGGTCCTGGAGGGCAAGCTGCGGCGCCGGGGCCGCGGCACGGTCGTCGCCGGCCCCAAGCTGGAGCAGCCGCTGTCCCTGGCCAGCTACACCGAGGGCGTGCGGCGCCAGGGCCGTACACCCGGCCGGACCCTGGTCGGCCTCGACCGTCTCCCTTGCTCCGACGCCCTCGCGGCCGAGACCGGCCTCACCCGCGGCGAGCCCGTCTGGCACCTGGAGCGCGTGCTCCTCGCGGACGACGAGCGGATCGGCCTGGAGAGCACGTACGTGGCCGTGGCCCGCCTGCCGCGCCTGGACACCGACTTCGATCCCGACTCCTCCTTCTACGCCTATCTCGAGGGGCTCGGCATCGTCTTCGGCGACGCCGACGAGCGCATCGAGACGGTGCTCGCCACCCCGCGCGAGGCGCTGCTCATCGGTACGCCGCCCGCGCTGCCCATGCTGCTGATCCACCGGGTCTCGCGGGACACCGGGGGCGGCCCTCTGGAGCGGGTCCGAAGCCTGTACCGGGGGGACCGCTTCTCCTTCGCCACGCACCTGGGCGGCTGAGACAAGCGTCACTCCCGCCGGGGTGTCGCATCACGAAACGATAACGGGTCTAGCCCAATCGCGACGGCTCGTCCAGGCTCGTTGTCAGCCGGACACTTCCGGTCCCGTTCGAGAGGAGCGTCGCCGTCGTGAAAGTGGCAGTCGTCGGAGCCGGCGTGCTGGGCACCCTGCACGCCTGGCAGGCAGTGGAACGCGGCCATGAGGTCGTGCAGATCGAGCGCGAGGCCGAGGCCCGCGGCGCCTCGCTGCGCAACTTCGGGCAGATCTGGGTGAGCGGCAGGGCGGGCGGCGAGGAGCTGGAGACCGCCCTGCGCGCCCGGGAGATCTGGGAGGAGATCGGCGGCCGGGTGCCCGCGCTGGGCTTCCGCGCCAACGGCTCCCTGACCCCCGTACGGGGCGAGCTGGAACGCGCCGTCGCCGAGGCCGCCGTGGCCCGCCCGGACGCCGCCGCCCGCGGCCACAAGCTGCTCACGCCGGACGAGGCCCGCGCCCTCAACCCCGCCCTGCGCGGCGAGTTCGACGCGGCCCTGTACTGCGAGCGGGACGCCGCCGTCGAGCCGCGCACCGCCCAGCGCGCCCTGCGCGCCGAACTGCTCGGGCACCCGAACTACACCTTCCTGCCCGGCCGCGAGGTCCGCGAGGTCGTCGGCGAGAGCGCCGTCCGCGACGACCACGGCGAGGTCCACACCGCCGACGTGGTGGTGCTGTGCACGGGCGCCTGGCTCGGCGGACTCGTCCGCGAACTGGCCGGGCCGGACCTGCCGGTGCGCCGGGTCCGGCTCCAGATGATGCAGACCGACCCGCTGGGCGAGCCGCTGCCCACCTCGGTCGCGGACGCGGACAGCTTCCGGTACTACCCGGCGTACGCCTCCGCCGCTCTGGACGTTCTCGACGCCCGGCAGCCGCAGCCCGCGACGGCCGCCGCGCACCGGATGCAGCTGCTCATGGTGCAGCGCGCCGACGGCGGACTGACCATCGGTGACACCCACGAGTACGAACACCCCTTCGCCTTCGACACCGTGGAGGAGCCGTACGAGCACCTCGCCGCCGTCGTCGAGTCCCTGCTCGGCCGCCCGCTGCCGAGGATCCGCCGCCGCTGGGCCGGGGTGTACGCGCAGTGCACCGACCCGAGCCGGGTGGTGCACCGGCAGCGGGTCCGCGACGGGGTGTGGCTGGTGACCGGGCCCGGCGGGCGCGGCATGACCTGCGCGCCCGCGATCGCCGAGCGGACCGCGAACGAACTGGGCTGGTGAGGAGAGAGATGACCGACGCACACACCACCGACGCACACACCACCGACGCACACACCACCGACGCACACACCACCGACGCACACACCACCGACCGGGACGGCATCCGCCTCGTCGTCCTCGACATGGCCGGCACCACCGTCGCCGACGGCGGCCTGGTCGAGCAGGCGTTCGCCGCGGCCGCCGCCGAACTCGGCGTCGAGCCCGGCTCGGCCGACCACGCCGAGAAGCTGGCCTACGTCCGCGCCACCATGGGCGAGTCGAAGATCTCCGTCTTCCGGCATCTGTTCGGCGCCGAGGAGGCGGCCCGGCGGGCCAACACCGCCTTCGAGGAGGCGTACGGCGGACTCGTCGACGGCGGGCTCGTGGCACCGGTCCCCGGCGCCCGCGAGGCCGTCGAGGAGATCCAGGCCGACGGCCGTACGGTCGTCCTGACCACCGGCTTCGCGCGCGTCACCCAGGACGCGATCCTCGACGCGCTCGGCTGGCGCGACCTGGTGCCGCTCACCCTCTGCCCGGCCGACGCCGGCGGGCGCGGGCGGCCGTACCCCGACATGGTGCTGGAGGCGTTCCTGCGCACCGGGACCGCCGACGACGTGCGCCAGGTGGCCGTGGTCGGTGACACCTCCTACGACGTGCTCAGCGGCGTCCGCGCCGGGGCGGGGCTGATGGCCGGGGTCCGCACCGGAGCCCACGGCGACGAGGAGTTCCGCAGCGCGGGCGCCACCCACGTCCTCGACTCGGTCGCCGCCCTGCCCGCCCTGCTCCGCCGTCCGTTCCGCCGTCCGTCCGGCACCGCGCATGTCGCATCGTGGAAGCGGACCGCAGGAAGCTGAACCGTTCCGGCAAGATCGGGTCACTCGTTAGGCTGAGGCCCACGCAGGCCCGCGTACGGCAGGAGATCCGCACATGGCAGAACGCAAGCCCGTCGAGTCGTGGCTCACCGACATGGACGGAGTCCTGATCCACGAGGGTGTCCCGATCCCCGGCGCCGACGCCTTCCTCAAGAAGCTGCGGGAGTCCGGCCGCCCCTTCCTGGTGCTCACCAACAACTCCATCTACACGCCGCGCGACCTGCACGCCCGGCTGAGCCGCATGGGCCTGGACGTGCCGGTGGAGAACATCTGGACGTCGGCGCTGGCCACCGCCCAGTTCCTGGCCGACCAGCGGCCGGGCGGCAGCGCCTACGTCATCGGCGAGGCGGGCCTGACCACCGCGCTGCACGACGTCGGCTACATCCTGACCGACCACGATCCCGACTTCGTGATCCTCGGCGAGACCAGGACGTACTCCTTCGAGGCCCTGACGAAGGCGGTGCGGCTGATCAACGGCGGCGCCCGGTTCATCGCCACCAACCCCGACAATGTCGGCCCGTCCGTCGAGGGCGACCTGCCGGCCACCGGCTCGGTCGCCGCCCTGATCACCGCCGCGACCGGCAAGAAGCCGTACTTCGTCGGCAAGCCCAACCCGCTGATGATGCGCGCCGGGCTGAACGCGATCGGCGCCCACTCGGAGAGCTCCGCCATGATCGGCGACCGCATGGACACCGATGTGCTCGCCGGTCTGGAGGCCGGGATGCGGACGTTCCTGGTGCTGACCGGGGTGACGCAGCCGAAGGACGTCGACCGCTACCCGTTCCGGCCGTCCGAGGTCGTCGACTCGATCGCCGATCTGGTGGACCTGGTCTGACCCTTCCGTGCCCCTTTCCCTCACCCGAACGGAGCAGTGACGCTCCGCCACGGATGCGGGGCCGGTCCGCCGGGCGTCTCCTGGTACCCGGAGGTTGTCACGATGGGTTCACTGGGCATGACGCTCTGTTCGGAGCTCCACCCCGTCGCGGCCCCGCCCGGTACGGCGCACGCGGTGACCGGCCTGGTCCTCGCGGGAGCCGCGACGACCGCCGTCCTCCTCCTGCCCCGGACGCTCGGCGCGACCCGCGCCCGGGACGACGGCGAGACCGGGACCGGGACCAAGACCGAGACCCGGGCGGAGAACGGGGCCGAACCCGAGCCCGAGCCCGAGTCCGAGCCTGAGCCCGAGTTCGAGCCTGACCCCGAGTCCGAGTCCGAGACAGAGGTCTGAGGGATGCGATCACGATGTCCGACACCGAACGTCTGAGGAGTGCCGGCCGTCTGCTGGCCGGGCTCGCCTGGCTGGTCCTGCTGCTCGGGGTGTGGGAGTGGGGAAGCGACCGGGCCGATGAGCGGCAGGGCCCGGTCCGGCCGGCCACCGTGAGCGGAGACATGGCGGCGGTCGGCCGCCCCATGGAGGACAACCCGCCGCCGGCACCGTCCGGCCGCTGAGACCCGCACCGTCCGGCCGCTGAGGCCCCCCGCCCCGGCGCCCGGAGCGTGTGCGCGTACCCCGTCTCACCTCGCGCAACCGGCTCACGCGCCACCTCGCCGGAACCGGCCCGTGAGCCGAAGCCGCCTGGCAGCATGGAACGCGGGCCAGGTGGCCGAGCGCACCGAGGGGGAGTCGCATGGACGGCAGGAGGGGGGCCCGGTCCCGGCGCGCCCCGGTGACCGCGGCGGTGCTGGGTGCGGCGCTGCTCGTCGCGGGGTGCTCATCGGGGGGCGGGGACGGGGGCGGAGGCGATCGGAAGGAAGGCGCCGGCGCCCGAATCACCCAGCGGCCCAAGGAGGCCGACCCGTTCTGGGTCAATCCGGACGGCACCGCGGCCCGGCAGGTCGCCGCGTACGAGAAGGCCGGCAGGAAGGACGAGGCCGAGCAGATCCGCAAGATCGCCGAGCAGCCCACCGGCGAGTGGATCGGCCCGGAGAACCCCGAGGGGGAGGCCCGCGGTTTCACCGAGGCCGCCGATCGGGCGGGCCGTACGGCCCTGCTGGTGCTGTACAACATCCCGCACCGCGACTGCGGCCAGTACTCGCGGGGCGGTGCCGCCGACGGCGACGCCTACCGCGCCTGGATCGACGCCGTCGCCCGGGGCATCGGGGACCGCCCGGCGACGGTGATCCTGGAGCCGGACGCCGTACTGCACCTGGTGGACGGCTGCACCCCGGACGAGTTCCACGAGGAGCGCTACGACCTCCTCGAGGGCGCCGTCGACACGCTCAAGTCCCTGAAGAACACCAAGGTCTACCTGGACGCGGGCAACGCCGGCTGGGGCCGACCCGACCAGGTCGTCGAGCCGCTGAAGCGGGCGGGCGTCGGCCCCGCCGACGGCTTCGCGGTCAACGTGTCCAACTTCTACTCCACGCCGGACTCCCTCGCCTACGGCAAGCAGCTGTCGGCCGAGGCGGGCGGCAAGCACTTCGTCATCGACACCAGCCGCAACGGCAACGGCCCCTACACCGGCGGTGACCCGGACGAGCGCTGGTGCAACCCGCCGGGCCGCGCCCTGGGCGAGCCGCCCACGACCAGGACCGCCGACCCGCTCGTGGACGCCTACCTGTGGGTGAAGCGGCCCGGCGAGTCGGACGGCGAGTGCAAGGGCGGGCCGAAGGCGGGTCAGTGGTGGGCGAGCTACGCGCTCGCCCTCGCCAGGGCCAGCCGGTAGCCACCGGGCCGGCCCAGCCACCGGGCCGGCCCAGCCACCGGGCTGGCCCAGCCACCGGCCGGCTCAGCCGGTAGCGACCGGGCCGGACCGGTGACCGGGCCGGCCGGCTACGGCACCTTCACCCACCGCGCCGTGCTCGGCGTCCCCTGGTCGTCGACCACGAACAGCATGTACCAGCCCGACTGCACCAGGTTCCGGTTCTTCGGCACCGTCACCGTGACCTTGTCCCCGGACGCCTTGAAGTCCAGCGCGATCGAGCGCTGGTCGACGTCCGTGACGTGCGTGGAGGCGCTGGGCCGGATCAGCCGGACCTTCCTGATCGTGGTGGCGTGCTGCGAGGTGAACGTCCCCGAGGCGCCCCGCGCGATGGTCCCCGGGCCGCCGGAGAGCGAGGGCCGCGCGTCCCGGTAGAGATACGGAGGTGTGTAGATCTCGATGCGCTGCTCGAACGTGCCCGGCCTGGTGTTGGCCTTGTCCCCGTAGAGCGGGTCCGAGCCGAAGAACATCACCCGGCCGTCGGGCAGCAGGATCGAGCCCGCGTGGTAGTTCCGGCCCACCAGCGGGTCGGCGACCCGCTTGAAGGTGTTGGACTTCGGGTCGTACAACCGGGCCTGGAGGATGTCGGAGTCGCTGCGGCCCCGGTAGTCCTGGGAGCCGCCGGAGACCAGCACGGTGTCGTCGGGGAGGACGGAGGACTGCGGGTAGCGGGTGCCCTTCTCCAGGGACGGCCCGTCGGTGAAGTGCGGGTGCTTCGCCTTCAGGTCGATCAGCCGGGTCTTCCTGCTGGACAGCCTGGACTCGCCGACCCCGCCGCCGCCGATGACCAGATACCTCTCGTCCTGGGCCGGCGGCAGCAGCACCGTGCCGGAGGTCTCCATCATGTCCGGGTCGCTCAGCCCGGGCAGCTCGCTGAACCTGTTGCCGGCCACGTCCCAGACGCCCGGGTCGCGGCCCACGTCGGCGGGGCCGTAGCCGGCGTTCGAACCCGAGTAGAAGATCTTGCCGTTCTGCATCAGGAACAGCGCCGGGTAGGTGGGGAACTGACGGGCCTTCGGCGTGTACGTCCACTTCTTCGTCCGCGGGTCGAAGATCTCGTTCTTGCCCGGGACCAGCTGGCCGATGTCGTCCAGGCCCGAGACGCTGAGGATCCTGCCGTCGCTCAGGGTGGTGAGCGTCGGATACCAGCGGGCCTCGTGCATCGGATCGACCTTGATGTACTTCTCCGCGACCGGGTCGAACTCGTACGTGTCCCGGATGCCCTGGAAGTCCTTCTTGTCCAGGGCGAGTTTCTGCGCGATGCCGTAGGTGTTGCGGGCGTCGGTGCCGGTCAGGCCCTGGATCCGGTAGTTGTCCTGGGTCCCGGTCTCGTAGGCGGCGCCGCTCTTGTGCGCCTCGACGTAGATCCGGCCCAGCCCCGGGGTGTTGCCGAGGAACTTCCCCGTCTTCTTGTCGAAGTTCTTCTTCGCGCGCGGGACCAGCACCGGGTCCTTGGAGACGAAGGTCCTGCCGTTCGCCCGGCCGGTGAACCGCGTGCCCGCGGGCAGGGTGATCGGCTTGTCCGGGTTCTCGTTGTGGACGATCATCAGCCCGCCGGCCTTGGTGACGTCGCCCTTGAGCTTCTCGTACCGCTTGGTGCCGCCCGCGATCAGGATCCTGCCGTCGCCGAGCTGGGTGTGACCCGTGCAGAACAGGTCGTTGGGCGTGGGCACCTTCTTGACGGTGCCCTTGACCGGGTCCCAGATCCGCGAGTCGAACTTCCTGGCGTCGAAGTTCTCCTGGTTGTTGCCCGACCCCGCGACCAGCAGGACCTTCCCGGTGTGCAGCAGCACCGCGTGGATGGTGTCCTGCCGGTACTTCCTGGGGAACTCGACGATGTCCCAGTGGCCGTTGGCGGCCTTGTACTCGGGCTTGTTGATCGTGTACCGGTGGTAGCGCTCCGTGCCGAAGCGGTAGAGCCACGGCCCGTTCATCCCCGCCAGGGCGAGGACCGCCACCGCGCCGATCCCGAGCCGGCGGGCACGGCGGAGGCCGGCCTGCTGCTCCCTCATTCCTTACGTCCCCCCAGCCCGCCGAGGGCGATCTGCATGGTGTGCTCGCCCGTCCCCTCCGAACTCCTCGCGCCGGACCCGGCCCAGGTGGGCCTGCGTGGTGGGGTGTGCGCTCGCTCGGCCGGGGCGGGCTCCGGTGCGCGCCCGTCCTGCCGCGGCGCCCACCGCCAGGCGAGAATCGGCGAGGCGGTGATCAGCAGGGCGAGCGCCGCCCACGTGATCATCGCGGGGTGGGAGTGACCGCGGGCGAAGCCGGCGGCGAGGGAGCCGGCGAAGACGAGGATGAAGAACCAGTGCACGCGGAAGGTCCCGAAGAGGGTGTCGGGGCTCGCCGACTCGCCCTTCGGGGTCACCACGAACCTGCTCCTGCGGCGCAGCACCGCGTCCATCAGCGAGCGGGCGTAGATCGGCGCGGACAGCGCCGACATCACCATGCCGGCGACACCGCCGGAGCCCTCCGGCTCGTGCGGGGAGACGTTGTGCCGGCGGTTCCAGACGTACAGGCCGATCTGGAGCGCGGAGGCGTTGCCGTACAGCATCAACCACACCGTCGGGTCGATGTTCACGCCCGAGGCGCCCAGGCCCAGGAACAGCGCGCAGCTCAGCGCGGCCAGGATCCAGTTGAGGGCGGACATCGGATAGAAGACGATCATCATGGTGTAGTTGAAGAGCCGGCCCGGCGGCAGCGAGCCGAAGCCCTTCCAGTACTGCTTGAGGATCGTCTCGTACGTCCCCCGCGACCAGCGCAGCTGCTGGGTGAAGAAGTCCGTCCAGGCGTTCGGGCCCTCGCCGACGGCGAGCACGTCCGGGGTGTAGACCGACTTCCACCTGCGGCCCGTCGCCGGGTTCTTGGCGCGGTGCATCTCGAAGCCGGTCGCCATGTCCTCGGTGATCGAGTCGTACAGCCCGCCGATCTGTTTGATCGCGCTGATCCGTACGGCGTTGGAGGTGCCCACGAACATGGGCGCGCCGTAGCGGTTGCCGGCGCGCTGGATCAGAGCGTGGAAGAGGAACTGCTGCGACTCGGCGGCCTTGGTGACGAACGTGTCGTAGTTGCCGTAGACCTGCGGGCCGATGACGAAGCCGACGTCCGGATCGCGGAAGTAGCCCAGCATCCGCTCCAGGTAGTTGGGCAGCGGCACGTGGTCGGTGTCGACGGAGGCGAAGAAGTCGTACTCGTCGCCGTGCGCCTGGAGCCAGGCGTTGTAGTTGCCGTGCTTGGTCTTCGCGCGGTGCGGGCCCCTGGGCTGGTTCCAGCGCTCGACGCCCTTGCGGGTGAAGTGGTGCACGCCCAGGCGCGCGCAGACCGCCTTCACCTCGTCGTCGTCGCCCTCGTCGAGCAGCCAGACGTGCATCACGCCCCGGTGGCGCAGCCGCACGGCGGCCTGGAGGGTCCTCGTCACCATCTCCAGCGGTTCCTTGCCCGGCACGAAGGTGGTGAGGAAGGCCACGCGGGTGCCGGTCTCGGGCACCACCGGGACCGGGTCGCGGGCGACCAGGGTGGCGTGCGCGTTGGACAGCACGTTCATGCAGCGGAAGAACTCGATCAGGCCGATCGAGACCAGCATCACCACGTCGAGGACCGGCAGGAAGTCGTACGCCGGGTGGTCCCGCTCGGTCCAGTGCTCGGGTTGCAGCAGCCAGGCCAGCAGGACCAGCGAGAGCAGCGGCGCGGCGGCGAGCATCAGCGCGACCCGGAGGCGGTGCGGTTCCTGCGAGATCAGCGAGCGGTACTGCACCCGGTAGGGCCGGTCCGGGTCGGGCTGGGTGAGGGGACCGGCCAGGCGGCTGTAGTGCTCGTAGTCGTATCTCGGCAGCGTCTTGCGGAGTCTGCGGAGACTCACCGTGTGGCCGGTGCGGCCGGTGCGGCCGGTGCTACTGGAGCGGTTCATGTGACTGTCTCGGCCGTTGTGGCCGGTTCGGCCGGTGTGGTCGTACTGGTGCCGGGCGCCCGTCGGCGTCGACGTCATGAGTCATCCCCCCACACGCAGGTCACGCGCGTGTCATCGGATTCGTGCCGGTTGCATGGCTGCCCCCCTCGGCGGCCTTCGACGCACAAGGGCCCCTTCTCCCCGCACATCGGGCAACAGGCTCAAACGACCTTTCGAAACCCCCCAACAATCCCCCGACAACCCCCCAATTACCGCGTACATGCGGCATCTCCGCATCAAGGGTTCTACGGTGCTCAGCATGATCGCAAGATGCGAAAAACGGAGTTAACCACTCATACGCACGTAAGTCTCAGGGCGGCACATGTGTGCGAGAAGGGTGCCGGCTCGGGGGGCGTGGGTGGCGAAGCCCCCACAACGCGCGGCGAAGCCGCGCGGAAACAACGATGGCGAGGCCGGTTCGCGCTTTTCCGCGAACACGCCTCGCCATCGCCATCGTGCGCCGCCAGGGACTCGAACCCCGGACCCGCTGATTAAGAGTCAGCTGCTCTAACCAACTGAGCTAGCGGCGCCTGCTGACGTGGACAACTTTACAGGACGGGGAGGGATGGTCCTGACCAACGGGCGTCCGGAAGCCGCCTGCTATTGGTATGGACATGTTCAAGGAGTCGCAATAGCCTGGACCTTGGTCTAGACCAGCATGTACAGCACACGCACAGCACAGCTCACCGAACCTCCCCACACGTTCTCAGGAGCGGCAGCATGCGCACCAAGGCCAAGTTGTACGCGGCCGTGCTGGGCCTCACCACCGCCGGAGCCTTCGTGCTCTCCACCGGCGGCGCCAGCAGCCACGGCTACACCGACCTCCCCATCAGCAGGCAGAAGCTCTGCGCCAACGGCACGGTCACCAACTGCGGCGACATCCAGTGGGAGCCGCAGAGCGTCGAGGGGCCCAAGGGCTTCCCGGCGGCCGGACCGGCGGACGGGCGGATCTGTTCCGGC
This sequence comes from Streptomyces sp. NPDC006393, assembly GCF_040628575.1. Classification (NCBI taxonomy): domain Bacteria; kingdom Bacillati; phylum Actinomycetota; class Actinomycetes; order Kitasatosporales; family Streptomycetaceae; genus Streptomyces; species Streptomyces sp. NPDC006393. Next base: position 59,567 of record NZ_JBEXZD010000009.1, on the reverse strand, counting down.
AACAACACCCGGTTCGCCCAGCTCGACAGCCCCCGGACGCCCTCGGGCGGTGCCTGGCCGACGACCAGGGTCGCCGGCGGCCAGAGCTACACCTTCCGCTGGCAGTTCACGGCCAGGCACGCCACGACCGACTTCAAGTACTACGTCACCAGGCAGGGCTGGAACCAGGACCACGCGCTGACCCGTTCCGACCTGAACACGACGCCGTTCCTGACGGTCCCCTACGGCGGCAAGCAGCCACCGTCCACCCTCAGCCACAGCGGCACCCTGCCCACCGGGCTGAGCGGCCACCACGTGATCCTCGCCGTCTGGACGATCGCCGACACGGGCAACGCGTTCTACGCCTGCTCGGACGTCACCTTCTGACGCACAACTCTGAGCATCGCCTGAGCCACGGGCGCGGCCGGCGTGGGTAGCGTCTCTCCCACGCCGGCCGATCGCGGCCGCACGGGGGTCGGGGGGCTTCATGGGGGCGTTGTCCCATGTCATGCAGGCGCTGTTCTACGTCGTGCCGACGCTCATGATCGGCGGGGCGGTGTTCCTCCTGGTCCGGATCTCCGGCCGCTCGCGCGAGGTGCGCGGCGCCTGGAACAGCGGACTCACGGCCGAGGCGCGGTGCCTGCGGACGTACCAGACCCACGGCACGGCCGTTGACGGGCACGGTCGCCCGACGCTGCACCACGTGTACGAGTTCACGACCCGAGAGGGCCGCGCCGTCCGGTTCACGGAGAGTGGCGGGCCGGCGACGACGGTCGAGGGCGACATCGTCGCCGTGCACTACACGGCCGAGCGTCCGGAGCGGGCGACGGCCCACGCCCCGGCCCCCGGCAGGCTGGCGGCGGGCCAGGGTTGCGCGTACGCCTTCCTCGGCGTCTTCATCGCCTTCTGCCTCGTCTTCATGGCCGTTGCCCATCTGGTCTTCTCGGCGGTGGACGAAGTCATGCCGTAGCCGGTTCGCGCCGGGCATGCGAAAGGCCCCCCGCTTTCGCGAGGGGCCTTTCGGCTCGTGCGCCGCCAGGGACTCGAACCCCGGACCCGCTGATTAAGAGTCAGCTGCTCTAACCAACTGAGCTAGCGGCGCATGACTCTCGCCCTCCGCTTCACGCGGCCGGCGACGAAGAAAATACTACCTGGTCCCGAGGGGTGCTCGTGACCACCCCGGGGCGGGCGGACCGGTATGGACGCGCGGGCCGCGCCGGCCGCACCGGTCCGGCGCACGCCCAGGTCACAGCACCGCGCTGAGGAACTCCCGGGTGCGCTCGTGCTCCGGCTCGCCGAAGATCTTGTCCGGCGGACCGGACTCGATCACCCGGCCGGAGTCGAACATCATCACCTGGTCGGAGATGTCGCGGGCGAAGTTCATCTCATGGGTGACGCAGAGCAGCGTGATGTCGGTGGTGTGCGCGATCTCCCTCAGAAGATCGAGCACACCGGCGACCAGCTCGGGGTCCAGCGCCGAGGTCACCTCGTCCAGCAGCAGGATCTCCGGCCGCATGGCGAGCGCCCGCGCGATCGCCACCCGTTGCTGCTGGCCACCGGAGAGCTGGGACGGGTGCGCCCCGACCTTGTCGGCGAGCCCGACCAGGTCCAGGAGCTCGCGCGCCCGCTGCTCGGCCTCCTCGCGGCTCAGCCCGAGCACGTTGACGGGCGCCTCCGTGATGTTCCGCAGCACTGTCATGTTCGGGAAGAGGTTGAACTGCTGGAAGACCATGCCGATCTTCTTGCGGATCCGCCGCAGGTGCTTGTCGTCGGCCGGTTTCAGCCGACCGTCCGGACCGGGCATGTGGGACAGTGGTTGGCTGTCCACCCAGATCACGCCGTCGCTGACGCGCTCCAGGGTCATCAGCAGCCGCAGGATGGTCGTCTTGCCCGAGCCGCTCGGCCCGATCAGAGTCACGTGCTCGCCGCGCCGGACGGTGAAGTCCAGCTCGTCGAGCACGACGTGGTCACCGAAGCGCTTGACCACATGGTCGAAGCGCACCAGGTCGGAGGGTGCCTGCGGCACCACCGCTTCCGCCGGGCTCGTCTTCTGCAGGGGATCAGTGGCCAAGGCGCCTCTCCAGCTTTCTCATCAGGAGCGAGGTCGGATAGCTAGCCGCCAGGAAGATCAGTCCCGCCAGGGTGAACGTCTCGGCGTACACGAAGTGGGTGGCCCCGTACTCCCGGGCCTGGGAGACCATCTCCGACACCGTGATCACGGCCAGGAACGGGGTCTCCTTGAACATGGAGATGCCGTAGTTGCCCAGCGCCGGCAGCACGTTGCGCACGGCCTGCGGCAGCACCACCGCCTGCCAGGTGCGCCGCGTCGACATCGACAGCGCCCGGCAGGCCTCCCACTGCCCCTTCGGCACGGCGTCGATGCCCGCCCGGTACACCTCCGACAGGTACGAGGCGTAGTGGATGCCGAGCACCGCGATGCCGATGACCAGCGGCTCGACCGTGTGGAAGATCGCGTAGGCGCCGACCAGCTGCACCAGCATCGGCGTGGACCGCACGAACTCGGTGACGGCCCGCACGGGCACCGTGACCAGCCGGGTCGGGGCACGCCCCAGCACGGCGACGACCAGTCCCAGCACGGCGGCCAGCAGGATACCGAGGACGGTGGCCAGCAGTGTGGTCTCGAAACCCTTCAGCAGCAGGGGCAGCGCGTCCCCCATCGCGCCCCAGTCCCACTGGTAGTTCACCGGGCACCTCCCGCCAGTTCGGACCTGCGCGGCGACTCGGCGCTCCGCGTGCGCAGCAGGGAGCGGGCGTCGCTGCGCAGGCCGAGCCGGGCCTTCGCGTGCCGCTCCACGGCGTTCATCAGCAGGGTCAGGGCGTAGGCGAGGACGAAGTACAGCACCAGGAGCGTCAGATAGGCCCACGTCGTCTCGCCGGTGCGGGTCCGCATCTGCTGCACCACCGTGGTCAGGTCGGCCGCCTGGATCAGCCACAGCAGCGGGGTGCACTTGACCAGCTGGATCAGCAGGTTCGTGAACGGTGGGATCATCTGCACCCACGCCTGCGGCAGGATCACCCGGCGCATCCGTTGCAGCGGCGTCATGTTCAGTGCGACCGCCGCCTCCCACTGTGCCTTCGGTACGGCGTTCAGCGCGCCGCGCACCACCTCGGAGCCGTAGGCGCCGTAGTTCATGCCGAAGGCCAGCACCCCGCAGAACAGCGGGGTGAGCTGGTACTGGAAGAGCAGCGGGAAGGCGTAGAAGAACCAGAACAGCTGGACGTACAGGGAGGTGCCGCGGAAGAACTCCACGATCACCCGGGACACGCCCCGCACCAGCACGGACCGGCTGCCCGCCATGAAGCCGAACACGAAGGACAGCGCGAGCGCGACGGCCGCGCCGAGCACCGTGGCCTCCAGCGTCACCGCCAGTCCGGACCACACCTGGGAGAGGTGGCCGAAGAAGTAGGAGTAGAAGTCACCCATGGGCAGGCGTCCCCGTCAGCCCTTGCAGAGGTCGGCGGTCTTGAGGTTCGCCGGCGGGATGGTCTCCTTGCCGAAGCCGTACTGCCCGATGAGCTTCGCATAGCGGGCCTCGTCGGAGGTGATCTTCTTCAGCTGCTCGTTGAAGGCGTCCCGCAGCTCCTCGTTGCCCTTGCGGAAGACGGCGCCGCCCGGGCTGTACTGCTTCTTGCCGTCGACCTCCGGGATGAACGGCTGGGTGACCTCCAGCCCGCTGTTGGTCTTGGCCAGCCAGTTCAGCGAGATGCTGGTGAGCAGGAAGGCGTCGATCCGGCCGGCCTTGACCGCGTCCGCGCCGTCCTGCGGGCTCTGCAGCGTCTTGATGCTGCCGGCGGAGATCCCGGCGCCGGTGGCGTAGTCCTTCTCGACCGCGCCGGACATCACGCCGATGGTCGCCCCGGCCTTCTTCGCCGCCGCCAGGTCGGTCAGCTTCTTCGGATCGCCCTTCTTCACCATCATCGCGGTCGGCGAGATGAACTCCGGCTCGGAGAACAGCGCCTTCGCGCAGCGGTCCGGGATGATCGCCATACCGGCGCTGATCACGTCGTACTTGCCGGCCTGCAGCCCCGGTATCAGGCCGTCCCACTCGGAGAAGGTCGGGCGCAGCTCGGGCACGCCGAGCGCCTTGAAGATCTCCCGGTGCAGCGTGGGCGCCTCGCCCTTGAGCTGGCCGTTCTCCTTGTAGCCGTAGGGTGCCTCGTTGGCGTAGGCCACCTTCACATAGCCCTGCTTCTTCAGCTGGGCCAGCTTCCCGCTGCCGTCACCGCCGTCCGTCTTGCTGCACGCGCTGAGGAGTCCGGGGACGGTGAGCAGTCCGCCGACGGCCGCGGTTCTGGTGAGGAAGCCCCTGCGGGACAGGTTCGGGAACTCGGTCATGGACGCGCAACCTCCAGGGAGCCTTGCCGGACGGGCCACATGCAGCCAGTGGGGGCCCCTTCCCGACTCACGGGAACTATGCGGGCCTGCCGTCGGACGTGATGGAACGGTGACGTGAGCGAGATGCTTCCGTTTCGCGACGCCGACGAGCGGAGGCGAAAGCCTCACCGCGCATCCCGGTCGTCCCGGCCGACCAGGTCACCAGGTGCAACGGTGTCGCGACAGCTGGGTACCCGAGCGGTGGAACCTGCCAGGCGCTGCCGGACGACTCGGCGGGCGCCGTGCCCGTACTGCCCCCAAGAACAGCGGAAAGGCTGGTCATGACCGCACTCGGAGTCCTCTACCCGGGCCACTTCGCCGACGACGACTATCCACGCATCGAGCAACTCCTGGGCAGTGACATTCGGGTGGACCTGGTGCACGTCGGCTGCGAGGACGCCTACCGGGCGGCGGCGGTGCGCGAGGCGGTCCCGGCCGAGCGGCTGACGCGGAAGGTCGAGGGGCTGCGGCTGGCCGGCGCGGAGGCGGTGGTGTGGGCGAGCACCAGCGGCGGCTTCGGGCCGGGCCGGCACGACGCCCACACGCAGGTGCGCACCCTCGCCCGCGCCGCCGGCATGCCGGCCTCCTCCACCTCCTTCGGCTTCGTGCACGCGGTGCGGGAGATCGGCGCACGGCGTGTCGCGGTCGCGTCGCCGTACCCCGAGGACGTGACCGCCCTGTTCGTGGACTTCCTGCGGGCCGGTGGCGTCGAGGTGGTCGCCGAGCACAGCGGCGGTGCCGCCACCGCGGCCGAGGTGGCCGGCTGGGGCGAGCCGGAGGTGCTGGCCCTGGCAGGAGCCGTGGACACCACCGGGGCCGGGGCGCTGCTCCTGCCGGACACGGCCCTGCACACCGTCTCCCACATCCCGGCCCTGGAGGAGCGGCTCGGCAAACCGGTGCTCACCGCGAACCAGGTGACCGTGTGGGAGGGGCTGAGGCTCACCGACCGCCGGGTCAACGCGCCCGACCTGGGCGCGCTGTTCATGCGGGAGCCGATCGTCCAGGTGTGAGGCCGCCCGGGTATGTCCGAGTGTGTTCGGGTAGGCCGGGCGCGGTTGCGGCCCCCGTCGCGGGGGCGTTACCTGGAAGTGTCCGGCGGTGCAGCGAGAACGCCCCGGGGCCCACGGCAGCACCCGGCGGCCCGGTCGGCCCGGCCTGTGTGTCCCCGCCCCTGTGTGTCCCCGTCCCCGGCAGCGGCCCGTCGTCGCCGTCGGCGGCCAGCGTCCGACGCGGAGGTGACCCAGGTGAAAGCCGTCGTCTATGAGAAGCCCTACAACGTGGTGGTGCGAGAGGTCGACGACCCGCGGATCCAGCACCCCAACGATGTGATCGTCCGGGTCACGTCCTCCGCGATCTGCGGCTCGGACCTGCACATGTACGAGGGCCGCACGGCCGCGGAGCCGGGCATCGTCTTCGGGCACGAGAACCTCGGCATCGTCGAGGAGGTCGGCAGCGGTGTGACCTCCCTGTCCGAGGGCGACCGGGTCGTGATGCCGTTCAACGTCGCGTGCGGGTTCTGCAAGAACTGCCTCGCGGAAAAGACCGGGTTCTGCCTGACGGTCAACCCCGGCTTCGCCGGCGGAGCCTACGGATACGTGGCGATGGGCCCCTTCCTCGGGGGCCAGGCGGAGCGGGTGCGCGTGCCCTACGCCGACTTCAACTGCCTGAAGCTGCCGCCCGGGGAGGAGCACGAGACGGACTTCGTGCTGCTCGCGGACATCTTCCCGACCGGCTACCACGGCTGTGAACTTGCCCAGGTCTCGCCGGGTGAGTCCGTGGCCGTCTTCGGTGCCGGTCCGGTGGGGCTGATGGCCGCCTACTCGGCGCTGCTGCGCGGTGCGGCCAAGGTGTTCTCGGTGGACCGGGTGCCCGAGCGGCTCGCCAAGGCCGAGGAGATCGGGGCCATCCCCATCGACTTCACCAAGGGCGACCCGGCCCAGCAGATCAAGGAGCAGACGGGCGGCGAGGGCACCGACAAGGGCGTGGACGCCGTCGGCTACCAGGCCCAGTCGCACAAGGACGTCGGCCACGAGGAGCCCGCCGTCGTCCTGAACACGCTCGTGGAGACGGTACGGCCCACCGGCATGCTCGGCGTGCCCGGCCTGTACGTCCCCTCCGACCCGGGTGGCCCCGACGAGCACGCCAGGCACGGCCAGCTGCTGGTCTCCATCGGCCGGATGTTCGAGAAGGGCCAGCAGATGGGCACCGGCCAGTGCAACGTCAAGCGGTACAACCGCCAGCTGCGCGACCTGATCATCGCCGGGCGGGCCAAGCCCAGCTTCGTGGTCTCCCACGAGCTGCCGCTGGAACAGGCGCCCCAGGCGTACGAGAAGTTCGACAAGCGGATCGAGGGCTACACGAAGGTGGTCCTGCACCCGGGCCACGTGCTCGCGGCCTGAGAGACGGGTGAGGGAATAAGCGGAGAGCGTCTCCTGTTAACGCCGCGCAGGCAGGACAGCGCACGGCACACACAGGAGGCGCCCCCGTGTTGGCGAACGAGATCCGCGGCGAAGCCCACGGCACCGCACCCGTACCCCTCTCCGTACTGGACCTGGTGACCGTCGGAGCGGGCCGCACCGCCACCGACGCGCTGCGCACCAGTGTCGCGATGTCCCGCATCGCCGAGGCCAGGGGCTACCACCGCTACTGGGTCGCCGAGCACCACTCCATGCCGGGCGTCGCCTCCTCCTCACCGGCCGTGATCCTCGCCCACCTCGCCGCCCACACCGAGCGCATCCGCCTCGGCTCGGGCGGCGTCATGCTGCCCAACCACGCCCCGCTGGTCATCGCCGAGCAGTTCGGCACCCTGGAGGCCATGGCCCCCGGCCGGATCGACCTCGGCCTCGGCCGGGCCCCCGGCACCGACGGCGCCACCGCCGCCGCCCTGCGCCGCACCGACCACCTGAACGAGGGCGCCGACGACTTCCCCCAGCAGCTCGCCGAACTCACCCGCTTCCTCGACGACGACTTCCCCGACGGCCACCCCTACCGCCGCATCCACGCCGTCCCCGGCCCGGTCCAGGCCACCTCCCCGGGCGGCGTGCAGTCCCCGCACCGGCCGCCGATCTGGCTGCTCGGCTCCTCCGGCTTCAGCGCCCGCCTGGCCGGCATGCTCGGCCTGCCGTTCGCCTTCGCCCACCACTTCTCCGCGCAGAACACCGTCCCGGCCCTGGACCTGTACCGCGAGTCGTTCCGGCCCAGCTCGGTGCTCGACGCCCCCTACGCCCTGATCGGCGTCGCCGCCCTCGCCACCGACGAGGAGCGGGAAGCCCGCCGTCAGGTGCGGGCCGCCGCCCTGAACATGGTCCGGCTGCGCACCGGCCGGCCCGGCCTCGTCCCCACCCCGGAGGAGGCCGAGGCCTACGAATTCAGCCCGATGGAGGAGGAGTTCATCGCCTCCTGGACGGCCAACGTCATCCACGGCACACCCGACGAGGTCCGCTCCGGCCTCGACGACCTCCGCAAGCGCACCGACGCCGACGAGCTGATGATCACGAGCAACGCCCACAGCGGGGACGTGCGCCTGCGCAGCTACGAACTCATCGCGGACGCCTACGGGTTGCCCGGCGCAGCCTAGGGGCTCGCTGCCGGAGCGCGGACCCGCTGTCGGAGGGTGGACGCCGCTACCGGCGTCCGCAGGCGTGGCCGTCGAGGAGTTCGGAGATGCGGTCCGGCGGCACCGGCCGGGAGTACAGCCAGCCCTGCCCGGTGTCGCAGCCGATGCGACGCAGCCGGCTGGCCTGGTCGGAGGTCTCCACACACTCGGCGGTGACCGTCAGCCCCAGCCGGTGGGCCAGCTGGATCATCGCCTCCACGATCACCTCGTCGGCGGGGCTCGGCCGGTTCACCGCGGCCTCCCGCGTCCGCGCCCGCCGGGCCTCCGCCTGCCTGGCCTCCACCTTCCGGGGCTCCGTCTGCCGGGCCTCCACCTCCCGGGTCTCCGCCTCCCGCGCCTGTCGTTCCTCGTACTGGAAACCGCGGACGAAGGACCCGTCCAGCTTCAGCGCCGACACCGGCAGCCGGCTGAGGTAGGCGAGGTTGGAGTAGCCGGTGCCGAAGTCGTCGATGGCGATGTGCACGCCCATGTCGCTCAGGGCTCGCAGTGCCTGGAGCGGCCGTCCGGCCGAGCCCATCACCGCCGACTCGGTCAGCTCCAACTGGAGCAGATGCGGCGCCAGTCCGGTCTCCGCCAGCACCCGGGCCACGTCCGCGACCAGGTCGGAGTCCCACACCTGGCGGACCGCCACGTTGACGCTGACGAAGATCGGCGGCTCGTCCGGGTGGTCCAGCTGCCAGCGCCGGGCCTGGCGGCAGGCGGTGGCCAGGATCCAGCGGCCGAGCGGCACGATCGAGCCGTCCTCCTCCGCCAGTGTGATGAACCGATTCGGCGTCAGCACACCGAACTGCGGGTGGCGCCAGCGCACCAGCGCCTCGACCCCGCGCAGCCGCCCGTCGTCCATGCCGACCAGCGGCTGGTACTCCAGCGTGAACTCGCCCCGCTCGACGGCCGCGCGCAGCGTGGACACCAGCGCCTGACGGGTCATGCGGTGAGCGTTGCGCTCGGGGTCGAACAGGGTCCAGCGCGCCCTGCCGTCCGCCTTCGCCCAGTACAGGGTGGTGTCGGCCGCCTGCATCAGGGCGGTGGCCGAGGTCCCGGCCGTCCGTCGCTCGACCACGCCGATCGACGCCGACACCGACAGCCGTCTGCCGGAGATCTCGAACGGCTCCTGAAGCGCCGTCAGCACCGACTCGGCGAGGCCGGCGAGTTGCTCGGTGCCGGTGGAGTCCTCGACGAGCAGCGCGAACTCGTCGCCGCCCAGCCGGGCCACCAGCGGGGCGCCGGCCTGGCCGTGCGCGGCCGCGTCGGCGCAGCTCGTCAGCCGCTGGGCCACGGCCGCGAGCAGCCGGTCGCCGACGCGGTGGCCGAGGGTGTCGTTGACCGCCTTGAAGCCGTCGAGGTCCAGGTAGCACAGGCCGATCCGGCCGGTCCCGCCGCGCTCCTCGTCGTACGACCGAGCCGGCGCCGTCGGCTCCGCCTCCAGTGCGGCCGACAGGCGCTCGAAGAACAGCGTGCGGTTGGGCAGCCGGGTCACCGGGTCGTGCATCCGCACATGCCGCAGCCGGGCCTGGAGTTCGCGCCGGGCGCTGACGTCGGCGATGGACAGCAGCACGCCGGGCGGTCCGGTAGGTCCTGGTGGGCTCTCGGGCGGCAGGGGGGCGACCGTGACCTGGACCCACAGGGAGCGGCCGTCGGCGTGTTTGAGGCGGCGGGTGCAGCGCAGCCGGGCCTGCCGGCCGCGCAGGACCTCGCGGTAGGCGTGCCAGGTGCGGGCGTCGGAGGCCAGGTCGACCAGGTCGGCGGCGGCCTGCCCGGCGAGTTCGCCGGGCCCGGTGCCGAGCAGCGCGCCGAAGGTGTCGTTGGCGCTGACGACCAGGCCATCGCCGTCGAGGACCGCCATCGCGAGGGGAGCGGCGTCGAAGACCGAGCGGAAGGGCTGGCCGGAGGGGGCGGGGTGGGGGCTCTGCGAAGGGCGGGCGTCCTGCGCGGATCGGTGGTCCGGCGAGGGGCGGGCGTCCTGCGCGAGTCGGTGGTCCGGCGAGGGGCGGGCGTCCTGCGGGAGTCGGGGGTCCTGCGGGGACTCGGCCAAGTCGGTGAATTCGAGCGGCGTGGAGGCCGGTTCCGCCATCGGAGTGAGGCCGGGGGCGCGGAGGGGACCCGGCGGGGGCGTCGGCACGGGCGCCGGAGCCGGGTCGGAGGGGCCGGTCAGACCGGCCGGGGAGGGCACGGAGGGGTCGGTCCCGGGCGGCGCGGGAGGGGCCGGGGAGGTGGCCGCGACGGCCCCCTCGTCGGCGGCGGCCACGCGCGGCCCGGTACCGGACGGCTTCGTAACATCACTCTGTGTGACTTTCGGCCGGATGAGGTCTGCCGCGGGCGTCGGCCCCTCGGACGTTCCGCTCACCGCTCGCTCCCGCAGTGCACTCGGTCTTCGTATCGGTCTCGTCGGGTGGCCGGCCGGGTGACGCACGGCCGCCGGGCCCGTGTCCGCGCAGGAAGTGCCAGGAAAGTGTGCCGATCATAGATGCCGGCGCCTGACCCGTTCCAGCCACTTGCCGGTCCTGCCGCGCGGCGGGTCCTTCTGCCAGATCGTTTCTGCTCGCGCCTGGACGGGTTCTTCTGACGGCCGACCACTTGTGACGTTCCGTGAGCGGTTCGGGGGTGTCGCCTTCCGGATCCGCCACGGCCGCGAACGCCGTACCGCCCCCGGCCGCGAACACCGGTCAGGCGACGGCCTCGTGCCGCGCGAACTCGTGCCACTCACCCTTCCCTCACCCTTCCGGTGCAGACAAACAAGGCGTACACCTACAAACTCCCACAGGCTGGGTGCGGTGTCCCCGCGAACCGCACCCGGAGGTCCCTGTGCCGCGTCAGCTCCCTTTGAAGGCGCTCAGCCGTGACGCCGTCAAAGCGCTGACCGGGACGGCGGCGCGGCCCCGACTGCGCAGCACGGCGGCCGTGTTCAGCGTCCTGTCCGCGGTCGCCGCCACCTCCATCCTGAGCGGTCCCTCGGTCGCCGAGCCCTTCTCGCCGGCGCCCTGCGAGCTGCGGCGGACCGACGCGCACCACTCCGAGGGGGTGGACACCTGGAACGCCGCCTACGCCCGGCCCACCAAGCCGATCGACGCCGTGATGGTCTTCCTGTCCTTCCCCGACTCGACCCCGCTCACCACCCCGGCCGAACTCGCCGCCGACCACTTCCCGGCCACCACCCAGTTCTACGCACGGGCGTCCTACGGCCGGTTCGCGCTGCGCCCGCATCCGCTGAAGCGCTGGATCCGGATGCCCCGGCCGTCCACCGCGTACGCCATGCACCGCGACTGGAACCCCGCCGACCGGGCCGCCTACCTGCGTGACGCCCTCGCGGCCGCCGACAAGCAGGTGGACTTCTCGCGGTACCAGGTCGTCTACTTCGTCGCCGATCCGGACGCGCCGGGCGTCGACTCGGACGCCACGAAGGTCGTCAACCTCGACACCCCGCTGCGGGCCGACCACACGGACATCCGGCGGGTGGTGACGGTGTTCGAACGCCACCCCCCGGACCGGCTGGTGCTCGCCCACGAGACCGGGCACGTCTTCGACCTGCCGGACCTGTACCACCGGCCCTCGGACGACAAGGGCGACTGGGACACCTATGTGGGCGACTGGGACCTGATGGGCAGCCAGTTCGCGCTCTCCCCGGACCTGTTCGCCTGGCACAAGTGGAAACTCGGCTGGCTGAACCCCCGTCAGGTGGCGTGTGTGCGGGGAACCGGGCCGACCCGGCTGACACTGGAACCGGTGGAGGTGGGCCCGGCGGGCGGGGACGTGCCGGATGAGCAGTCGCCGGCGACGGGTGCCGCCGGGCCGCCGATGTTCGGGCTGGGCGGCGGCACCAAGCTCGCGGTGGTGCGGACCGGGAGCGACAGCGCGCTGGCGTTCGAAGTGCGGGAGTCGATCGGGAGCGACGTCGCCGGGTGCCGGGAGGGGGTGCTGGTGTACCGGGTGCGCAGCGGTACGGAGTCGGGCGGCGGCCCCGTGCAGGTGATCGACGCCCATCCGCACACCTCGGCTTGCTCGGGGAGCTCCGTCTACCCGCCGCTCGCGGACGCGCCCATCGGCGTGGGGGAGAGCTTCACGGTGCCGCGCGACGGTGTCCGTGTGGAGGTGGAGGACCGTACGCCCTCGGGCGCGTACACGGTCAAGATCACACCCGGCTACCCCACGGCCCAACCAGGCTGACCCCACGAGGGCGCGGCGCGGAGTGGGCATAGGCCGAGGACGGCACGAAGGGAGCGGCCCAGGGGCGAAGCGACGCAGAGGTGGGGGGACGACGCAGGGTTGCGGGGACGATGCAGAGGTGCGGGGACGACGCAGGGTTGCGGGGACGACGCAGGGTTGCGGGGACGATGCAGAGGTGCGGGGACGACGCAGAGGTGCCGGAGTGACGTAGGGGTGCGGGAGCGACGCAGGGGGGTGTGGGTGGCGAAGCCCCCACAACGCGCGGCGAAGCCGCGCAAAAACAACGATGGCGAGGCCGGTTCGCGCTTTCCGCGAACACGCCTCGCCATCGCCATCGTGCGCCGCCAGGGACTCGAACCCCGGACCCGCTGATTAAGAGTCAGCTGCTCTAACCAACTGAGCTAGCGGCGCCTGCTGACGTCGTAGACATTAGCATCCTGGTCGGCGGGAGGAAAAATCGAAATCCGTACGGCCGCGCGGGCCGCCCGTACGGCCGCCCAGAGCAGGATCTCCGGGCCGGGCAGCCACGGGTGGCGGGCGTCCGGGGCGACCAGCCAGCGGGACGCGGACCGCATGAGCCCGGGGCCGCCGACCGGGGCCGGCACGGTCACCGCGTCACCGTTGCCGTGGCACAGCAAGGGGGGTACGCCGCCGGCGCGCCCGGAACCGTCCTGACGGGCCCGGGACCCCCACTCCTCCCACTCCAGCAGCGACGGCAGCCGCTGCGCGGTGCCCGGGGCGGCGAACAGCAGCATCCGCCCCCGGTGGACGGCCACCGGGCCCGTCCCCGGGCCCTCCTCCCACAGCCGGTCCAGCATCCGGCGGCCGAAGATCGCCGGGGCGCTGACCACGTCGAATGCGGCGCCGCAGGGCAGCACGACCGGCGCGTCCGGCCGCTCCCGCCAGAACGCGAGCGTGCTGCGCGGATACGGGCCCGCCGAGGCGAGCCAGGCCGCGCCGTCCGCGGTGACACCGACGGCGTCGGAGGTGCCGGAGGTGCCGGAGGCGTCGAAGGCGTCGGAACGGCGGCCTGCCGCGAGGTCGAGGCGGTCGGCGAGCGGTTGCTTCCCTGTGCGGCTCATGTGGATACGTCTACCGACCGTGAGGGGAACCTTTCCCAGGGTTGCCGGAAACCGGGACAGAAGGGAGAGGCGGGGAGTATCTTGCCCACCTGGCATATGCCGATGCAGTCGGGCGGGGGAGCGTCCAGGGGGCGGAAACGTCGTCGTACGGCGGCGGACATGTCGCCGGACGGCGGCGGACATGTCGCCGGACGGCGGCGAAGCGTCAGACGGGGTCGGCCGGATTGGCGTGCAGCCCCTCGGCTCCGCGCAGCAGGTCCCGCCCGAACTCGACCATCTTCTTGGCGTAGTCCTCGGTCCACTCCGCGCGCTGGGCGATGTCCGCCGGGCTCAGCCGGTCGAACCGCCGCGGGTCGGCGAGCTGCGCCGCCGCGATCGCCTGGAACTCCACGGCACGGTCGGCCGCCGCGCGGAAGGCGAGCGTCAGCTCGGTCGCCCGCGCCAGCAGCGCCCGGGGGTCCTCGATCGACTCCAGGTCGAAGAAGTGCTCGGGGTCGGCGGCGGCCTCGGCGGGCTCGAAGATCAGGGGCGCGGGGCGTAGCCGCGGCTCGTTCCGACGCGGCTCGGGCTCCGCCATCGTGTGTCCTCCTCGTACGGTTCGGATCGGTGCCACCTCTGCGGGGGCCACCCTCCATTGTCCCGCGCCCACGCAAGGGGGCGGTCGCCGAAGGGCACCTGCCCGTCCCGGGGACCACGCGGGACCCCGCGGACCGGACCGAGGCAGTTACTACCCACCCCGGAGGTTCTCAAGGCCCGGAGACAGGGGTTCTCACGGCGCAGAGGTTCTCGAGGCGCAGAGGCTCTCAAGGCGCCCATGCCACTCGATGTTCCCGCAGCCGGGCCAGTACCGCGTGGTTCGCCTCCCAGCCGTCGGGGAACTTCACCGTGACGCCCAGCTGGACCGGTTCCGTGGAGGGGTGGTCGTCCAGGAGTTCGCCGACTCCCGCGCGGCAGATCACGATGCACGCGTGCCGGTGGCGGGAGGCCAGGACGCACAGGCGGCCGGTCTCCAGGTGGAAGGCGGTGGCGTCGGGGCGGCCGGAGAGCGGGTGCAGGACCACGGTCACGTCGAACTCCCGGCCCTGGAGCCGGTTCGCCGTGTCCACTGTGACGTTCGTGACACCGAGGTCCGCCAGCGTCGCCCGTACGGCAGCCGCCTGGTCCCGGTGCGCGGTGCCGACGGCGATCCGGTCGGCGGTCAGCGGGGCCGGGTCCGGGGACCGCTCCGAGACGGCGGCCCCGCCCCGCTCCAGCAGCCGCGCCACGACCGCCGCCACCGCCCGCACGGCCTCGGGGTCCGTGCGCGGAGTGTGCCGCGCGGGCAGCTCCAGCAGGCCCCAGCCCGACTCGGCGGCCTCGTCGATCACCCGGTCGGGGCCCGAGCCGTCCGAGGGCACCGCGAAGGTGAGCCGCCGGTCACCGGGTCCGGTGCCGCTGCGGAACGGCGTGTACGGGTAGAACGCGTCCGAGACCAGCGGCGCCGCCGACGCCGGAAGCCGCCAGGAGACCGGCAGCCGGTGCTGGGGCAGCTCGGGGTTGTGGGCCAGCAGGGTGGTCACCGCGGACGCCGACGGGTCGTACGACAGCCCCGCCCACTGCTCGCCGCCCACGATCGAGAACGGGTCCAGCTGACCGGGGTCGCCCACGAACAGCGCCCGCTCGAACAGCCCGGCCACGGCGAGCAGCGCGTCGGAGCGCATCTGGTACGCCTCGTCGACGATCGCGTGCCGCCACGGCTCGTCGACCTTCACATGCGCCCACTTCGCGGCCGTCGACAGCACGACGTCCAGACCGGCGAGATCGGCCGCCTTCGCCGACTTCCGTACGTTCGGCAGGTCGTCGAGGGCCTTGTCGTAGGGGTCGGTGTCGCTGCTGTGCAGCCGGCCCACCGGCAGGTCGGGGTTCTTCTCCGCCAGCCGCACCACCAGGTCGTCGACCTGCGCGTTGGTCTGCGCGACCACCATCAGCGGCCGCCCGGCCTCGGCCAGCTCCAGTGCCGCGCGGACCACGAGCGTCGACTTGCCCGCACCCGGCGGGGAGTCGACGACGACACCGCGGTGCTGGCCGTGCAGGGTGTCGCGCAGGATCGCCCCGGTGGCGCGGGCGGCCGCCGCCCCCGGGTCGAAGGCGGCGCCGTCCGGGAGTTCCCGGGCGGGGTGCGCGGGGGCGGTCACAGCACATCCTCCTCGGTCACCGGGTCCGGAGTCTCCGGCACGCTCTCCTCGCCCGGCGGGCCGCCGTGCGTCCACGGGGTCTGCTCGGGGTCGGGCAGCTTCGCCCCGCCGCGCTGCTCGTGCTCGAACAGCGTGAAGCACACGTGGTCGCCCTTCTCCGGCACGGAACCGGGCTCGGGCTCCTTGCCGCGCCCCATCTTGTCGAGGATCCGCAGCACGATCAGCGACCCGTCCGCTCCCGGGCCGGTGCCCTCCTCGCGGGCCACGAACTCCGCCGACTGCGGCTTCCCGCCCAGCGAGCGGTACGCCCGGGCCCGCTCGTCCAGGTGCGGCCGGTCGTCCGTGCGCACGGTGACCAGCGGGCGCGGGCTGGGCCGCCTGCCCTCGCTGTACGCCATGGCCACCTCGGTCACCTCGCCCGCGAACGCCTCCCCGGCCAGCCGCCGCCCCGCCATGACCAGCGGGTCGTCCAGCGCCTCCTGGGCGTCGAGGCGGGCCTGCTCGCGCTCGCGAGCGGCCAGCTTGTTCGCGGCGGTGACCGCGTCGTCGCGGCGCGGCTGCGGCGGCTCGCCGGCCAGCACCCGGTCGCGGTGGCCGGTGAACGACCAGCGGTCGCGCGTCCAGCGCTCGGCCACGTGCGCACCCTCGGGCAGCGTCCGCAGCAGGTCCAGTCCGTCCCAGACCTTCTCCCACGTGGGGCGCGTGCACTGTTCGACGAGAGCCCGGATGTGCTGCTCGGCCGCGGTGAGGGCGCCGAGCCGGTCGTCGGCCTCCAGGCCGTCCTCGGCGGCGGCGAGCGCCGTACGGGCGCGGTCGTAGCGGTCGATGGCGGGGGCGAGCAGCTTGTTGTCGAACGCCGGGTCGGTGGCCGGGCCCGCGGGCGGGCACTCCAGTTGGCCGGCCGCGTCCCGCGCGAGCTCCGCGCGCAGTGCCGCCTCGGCGCCCGAGACGCCCTCCGCCGGGGTGATCCACGCCAGCAGCGCCCCCAGGTGCTGGTCCTCGAGGCTGGACTGGCCGGTGGTCCAGTGCCGGGCCAGCACGTCGCTGAGCGCCAGCAGCAGCGAGGAGCCGGGCACCCGGGCCCGCTCCCCGAAGTGGGTCAGCCACCGTCCCAGCAGCGGCACCCTCGGCGGCGCCGGGTGCGGGGCCTCGGGGTCCTGTTCGGCGGTGCGCCGGAACCGCATGGAGCGTCCGAGCAGCCGTACGAAGTCGATGCCCGCGCGGCTCGGCACGATCAGCTGGGGTGCGTCCGCGCACAGTTCGACCTCGACCTTGACCCGCTTTCCGGTCTCCGGGTCGGTCTCGGTGCGCTCGGCGGCCTCCACGGTTCCGGCGTAGGAGTCGATGTAGGGAAGGATCACATCGGCCAGTTCGGCCAGGAACGCGAACCTGAGGTCCCGGTCGCGCGGCTGCGGCACGGCCAGCAGCCGGGGCGCGTCCCGGTCGGTGCCGACCAGCGCGCCCAGCGGGGCGCCGGCCTCACCGGCGGTGGTGAGCGGCACGAACACCAGCGGACGCCCGGAGAGATGCCGGTGGCGGACGGTCGCGGCGGGCTGGGCGCGCCCGGCCCGCACGGCCTCCAGCCGGCCGAGGGTGGCGATCAGCGACACACCGCCTCCCGGTGCTCCGGGTGGGCGTGGTCCCGGTGGGCCGGGTGGCCGTCGAGTGCCTCCTGGTGGCCGCTCAGCGCCTCCGCCCGCAGCCGTGCCGCCCTGCGCAGGGCGGCCACCGCCGGGTCGTCGGGGTCGCCGGCCTCGCCGTGCGCCGCCGCCAGGACGTCCTCCACCGTGGTCAGGCCGCCCAGCTCGGCGCGGACCGAGCGGCCCAGGGCGGTCACGGCGCCCTGGGCGCGGGAGCGTGCCCGGCAGTGGAACGCCAGCTCGCAGGCGGCCAGGCACTCGGGCGCGTAGGTCGCCGGGACCGCCTCGACCGCGGCCGTCAGCTCCTCGGCGGGCAGCTCGGGCGAGAAGCACACCCCCTCGGGGATCGTGTCGGCGATGTCCTGGATCCGGGTCAGGCGCGCCAGCTGGCGGGCGGTCACCGCGCGCTGTTTGCGCACGTCCACGGCGGAGGCGGTGGGCAGGTTGGAGAAGTCCTTGGGGCACACCAGCAGCACCCGGTGGCGCACGCGCGGGGCGGGCGCCCCGTCCAGGGCGTCGTCCTGGCCGGAAGCATCTCGGACGTCCCGGGCGATCCGGGCGGCGACGTCCTCCAGCGCCAGTACGTACACCGCGGCCTGGCGCGCCGCCGCGCCGACCTTCGCCGGGTCCGCGGAGCCGTCCAGCATCGGGAACGACTTGATCTCCACGACCGTCCAGCTGCCGTCCGGGTGCACGGCCACCGCGTCCGGCTCCAGGTAGGCGGGGGAGCCGGCCACCTCCAGGGCGAGCATCGGGTGGTCCAGCAGCGTCCAGCCGCCCGCCGCCGTCGCCTCGCGCAGCGCCATCGCCGTACGCTCCGCGCGGCCCTCGGGGCCGGCGGCGGTCAGGTCCGGAAGCCGGTCCCGACCCGGCGGCTCCGCGCCCGGGTCCAGCCGCTGGTGTGCCAGCCGCAGCAGTTCCGCACCGCCGTCGGCCTTGACCCGTGCCTCGAACGCGTTGCCCCGAGTGAAGGCGAACTGGGACTGGCCGAACGCCGAAGGCGTCCCGAGCGCGCCCGCCAGCGCCGCCTTGTCCACGCCCGCGCCGTCCAGGATCGCGCGCCGCCTGCAACCCGGGTTCGCGGCCAGCGCCGCCAGCGCGCGGGCGTCCAGCGCCCGGGCCGGCACACCGGGGCCGCGCAGTTCAGCGAGCCGGTGCCGGAGCCCCGTCCCCCGCGTCCTGGGAGGAGGCACCCGGCTCGGCTCCGGAACCGAACCGTGCTTCGCGCTGCCGTGGAATTCGCTCACCCGCCGAAGTCTGGCATCCACCACTGACAATCGGGGAGCCCGCACCGCTCGTGCGCCCCGCGACGGCCGGGACGCGGGCCGCCAGCACCGCCCGGGCCCGGTCCGTGCTCCGCATCAGGTACGGCGCGAGCAGCAGCCCGACGCCCATCACGGCCACGCCCGCCACCGCGTCCAGGAAGTAGTGGTTCGCGGTGCCCATGACCACCAGCGCGGTCAGCAGCGGGTAGGCGACGCCGGCCGTCTTCGCCCAGCGCGTGCCGCCGTGGCGCCACAGCATGATCCCGCACCACAGCGCCCAGCCCACGTGCAGGCTCGGCATGGCCGCGTACTGGTTCGTCATGCCGCCCATGCCGCGCGGTGCGCTGGCCTCGCCGCCCCACCAGCCGTACGAGCTGTAGTGGGCCATGGTGTCCACGAAGCCGTGGTCCGGGGAGAGCAGCCGGGGCGGGCAGGTCGGCAGCAGCGTGAAGCCGATCAGCCCGATGAAGGTGGACCCCATCAGCCAGGTGCGGGCCGCGCGGTAGTGCGCGGTGCGCGCCCGGAACAGCCACACCAGGATCGCGGGCGTCACCACGTAGTGCAGCGAGGCGTACCAGAAGTCGGCCGGCACGCCGAGCCAGGGCTCGCGCGTGAACAGGCGGTTGAGAGGGTGCTCGGCGTTGAGCCGCAGCAGCTTCTCCAGCCGCAGGATCGCCAGTCCGTGGTCGACGGCGCTGGAGACGTCACCGCGGGCCAGCAGCCGGCCCGCCGAGTAGCAGCCGTACACCAGCAGGATCAGCGGCAGTTCCGTCCACCAGCGCAGCCGGGTCCGCGGGGTCGCCTCGGTGCGCGGTGCCGGTGCCTCCGTCTGCGGCATCCGATGCCCCTCCCCGTTCTCGTCGCTCTTGTCGGTGCTGCGGCTCCCGGTGATCTCCGGTGGTGTCCGGCCGGTCGTGCCACTTTACGGTGTATGCGCCCGGCCTCATGGGGCGCCCCGGCCCTCAAAGACGCAGAGATCGACCCTCGGGTTGCTCCCGCACAGGGTGCGCGATGATGGAGGGGTTCGTATGAAGATCGCACTTTTTCCCGGAAGGCTCCCCATGGCACCGCGCATCCTGCTGGCCCGGCACGGACAGACGCAGTGGTCGCTGTCCGGCAAGCACACCGGCAGGACCGACGTCCCCCTCCTGGAGGAGGGCCGGCGCGGCGCCAAGCTCCTCGGCGAGCGGCTGCACCGGCCGCCCTTCGACGGCCTGCCCGGTGTCGAGGTCCGCACCAGCCCGCTGTCCCGCGCGCGTGAGACGTGCGAACTGGCCGGCTTCGGCGACCGCGCGCTGCGCTGGGACGCGCTCATGGAGTGGGACTACGGCGCCTACGAGGGCCTCACGCCGCGGCAGATCCAGGACGAGCGGCCGGGTTGGCTCATCTGGCGCGACGGCGTCCCCGGCGGGGAGACGCTCGCCGAGGTGACCGCCCGCGCGGACGAGGTGGTGGCCTGGGCGCGGGCCGAGGACCGTGACGTGCTGGTCTTCGCCCACGGGCACATCCTGCGGTCGATCGGGGCGCGCTGGCTCGGACTGCCGCTGGACTTCGCGGCACGCATGCGGCTCAATCCGACGTCGCTGTCGGTGCTGGGGTGGGCGTACGGGGAGCCGGCGATCGAGAGCTGGAACGATCTGGGGCACCTGGACGCGTAACGACCGGTGCCCGTGGGCACTCCGGGCGAGGGCGCTCGCCCCCATGGGGGTGTCTCGCCGATCATGCCGGGCTCGCGGTGGCTGGCACCGCACCTCGCCGCGTTGTCGTCGGTCGCCGATGCTCCGCATCGACTCCCTCCTCCGCCTTGCGAGGCTCCCTCACTGCCTGAACGGCGTGGGAGGTACCCCCATCACCAGCCGCCGCTCCCTGATCCGGCCTGATCGACGAGACACCCCCTAGGACCGTGGTGTGCTCGCGTGCCTCTCCAGGAACTCGGACACCCCGCTGGCCCGCCGGTGCGGCAGCAGTACCCGGGCCGTTCCCGCCAGCATCGTCTGGATGCGGGAGGACTGGACCTGGTCCAGGAGGTCCAGGACCCGGATTCCGGCGGCCGCCGCCTCGTCGGGACGCCCCCCGCGCGCGAGGTCGTCGGCCAGCTCGGCCGTGTACAGCGCGATGTTCCGGGTGAAGTGGGGGTCCTGGAGCCGTGCGGCCTGCCGCGCGTGCCGTGCCGCCCGCTCCCAGTCGCCGAGCGTGGACCAGCACTGCGCCTCCAGGCCCTGGAGCTCGGCCTCGCCGTAGAAGCTCATCCACTCCGGGTCGGCGTCCGAGGTGCCCCGGTCGTACAGCGCCTGCGCGCGGGTGAGGGCCTGCGCGCAGCCGGTGCGGTCGGCGAGCCCCGCCCAGCCGCCCGCCTCGCGCAGCGACAGCAGCGACATCAGCCGCGCCGAGCCCAGCCCGCGCGCGACGCGCTGGGCGGCCTGCGCGGCGCGCACCGCCTCCCGAGGCCGCCCCGCGTCCCGCGCGAGGAACGCCGTGTTGCAGAACGCGTGCGCCTCCAGGGCGGGGTCCGAGGTCATGCGCGCGGTGGCCAGTGCCTCCGCGTAGTGCGAGCGGGCGTCGTCGAAGCGGCCGGAGTCGTGCGCCAGCCAGCCCACCGAGATGGCCAGTTCACCGGCGCCCGAGTGCAGCCGGTCGGCGGTGGCCTGCCGGGTCGCGCCCGCGTCGAGCAGCGCGTAGGCGGCGCGCAGCGGAGCCGCCGCGCGCCGGTAGAGACCGTCCGCGCCGTGCCGGTCGTCGAGCAACCGGATTCTGCGGACGGCCTCTTCGAGGGCGCCCGCGTCGCTCGCGCCGGCCCGGCGGACGGGCCGGTCCGCGGCCGAGGCGTCGAAGGCGAGCCCCAGGGGGCCCAGCGAGGCGGCGGCCACCGTGGCGCCCCCGCGGGTCATGAATGCGCGACGCAGCACGTCGCTCTCCTCGTGGTCTTCGTGCGGGTGGTACGGGTCCTGCGAGTGGTACGGATCTTGCTGGTGGTACGGGTCCTGCTGGTGGTACGGGTCCTGCGTGCCGTACGAGTACGAGTCATCACTGCCGTACGGGTCCTGACTGCCGTACGGGTCGTGCTCCTCGTACGGGTGATACGGGTGGGACGCCCCCGGCGTCTCACGCGGGGCGCGTTCCTGGCTCGTGACGCGCGGGCGGGGCGCGTCGTCCGCCGGCACGCGCGCCGCGCGCCCGCGGACGGCCGAGCGGGGCGCGAACCCCAGGTCGGTGAGTGTCCGGCCGGGGAACATGTGCAGGAACACCCGCTCGTAGGCGTAGTTGGGACAGCGGATCTCGCCTGCCTCGACCCGACCGATGTAGCGCGCGTCACAGCTGACCCGCTCACCGATCTCGCGGGCGGCCCGCCGCACCGCCGCGGCGAACTCGGCCGGCGAGCGGTGTCCCCGCAGTCGCCGGAAGGCGAGATTCGGCCGCGGTGGCCGGGGGGACTGGGACGAGGTCACCGTTGACGACGCCATGGCCGGGCCCTCTCGTGCGAACCGTCGAACCATGCCGGATACAGGATGAGTTGTCCGACTTACCCGAGTGACACCCTGTTTCCGGCGAGCAAGAACGTACCTGCTGTGTCCGGTCCGCCACGCAGTGTTTGGCTACAAACCGGATATCTCATCCACGATCTGCCATGAACTGCCATCCTTTGCGGCTGACTTTGTGCGTAGCCGTTGACGCGGTGCCGCGTTGAACCCGGCGGACCGGGAGCCGCCCGGCTCCCGACCCGCTCGCTCACGAGGAGGGGTACGCGTGGTGGAGGCCGGGATGCAGACCGACGGGAGCGTCGATTCCCGCGCGCCGTCGCCGATGCCGACGCCGCCGATGCCGCCGACGGCGGCGACCGGGGCCGGGTGCGACCTGGTGACGGTGCCGGCACGGCAGGGCTTGGAGGCCGTCGACATCCTGCGCCGCGGGGCGACGGACGCCGTCGGCCCCGTACTGCACGACGACGGCGGGGACACGCTGGGCTTCGTGGTCCCGGCGGGCACGGCCGCCGGCTGGGACGTCCCGGGGAGCACCTGCACGAGGACGGACGGCCGAGGACTGCGGCTGGCTCCCGAGCCGCCGGTGGAGGGCTCGGACTGGCTGGTGCCGCCCGGAGAGGCCGATCTCGCGACGGACCCCGCCGTGCTCCGGCGCGCCCTGGGCGAGGCGGCCCGGATGATCGAGGCGGCGGACAGCTGCAGCTGACGCCCCGGCGGCGCCGATGCCGCGAGCACAGGGGGCCGGGCAGGCACGGAGAGGCCCGGACAGGCCCGGACGGCACGGAGCCGGAACGGCGTGACGGGCCCCCTGCGTGAGCGGCGCCCGCGCGTGCGGCCCGCCGTCGCTTGCGACAATGGCCCCATGGGAAGGACCAGGAATCCGCGCCGTGAACGCGGAGCCGCCGAGGCCGTCGTCGAGCAGGTCGACGGCGGGCTGGCCGAGCTCATACCCGACCGGGAGCGGGCACGGGGCTGGACCCTGCTGATCGACGGGGCCCCGCAGTCGTACGTCGACCTCGACGACCCGGCGTATCTGTCCTTCGAGTACCAGCGGCGGCTCGGGCACGTCATCGATCTCGCCGCGCCCGCGGGGAAGCCGATCCACGCCGTGCACCTCGGCGGAGGCGCGTTCACGCTCGCCCGGTACGTCGCCGCCACCCGGCCCCGCTCCACCCAGCAGGTCGTCGAACGGGACGCGGCCCTCGTCCAACTGGTGCGCCGCGCACTGCCGCTGGACGCGGGCGCCCGGATCCGGGTGCGGTCGGTGGACGCCCGCGCGGGACTCGCCAAGGTGCCGGACGGCTGGGCCGACCTGATCGTCGCGGACGTGTTCAGCGGCGCCCGTACGCCCGCCCACCTCACCTCGACGGAGTTCCTCGACGAGGTCCGCAGAGCCCTGAAGCCCGGCGGGCTCTACGCCGCCAACCTCGCCGACGGCCCGCCACTGGCCCACGTCCGCGGCCAGATCGCCACCGCCGCCACCCGGTTCGGGGAACTCGCCCTGGTCGCCGACCCGACCGTGCTGCGCGGCAAGCGCTTCGGCAACGCCGTGCTCGTCGCCGGCGACCTCCCGCTGCCGGTCGCCGAACTGACCCGCCGCGCCGCCTCCGACCCCCACCCGGGCCGCGTCGAACACGGCCGCGCCCTCACCGACTTCACCGGCGGAGCCCTCCCCGTCACCGACGCCGCGGCGGTCGCCTCACCGGTCCCGCCCCCCTCTGTCTTCCGCTGACCACCGCCACGGACGGAGACGGCCGCCACGGACGGAGACAGCCGCCACGGACGGAGACGACCGTCCGACGGGCCGGCCGGCTCCGACCGCCCGGCAGGCCCTAGTAGTTGCCGACCTCCACGTGCGGTGGCCCGTCGTGCCAGGTGCAGAAGACCGACACCCGGTTCGTGCCCGAGGTGAACTCCACCCGGATCCAGCTCTCCGTCTTCCACACCTGCATCGACCAGCCCGTTCCCGGGGTGGCGGAGACCAGGGTGGCCGAGGCGGTGCCGAGGTCGAAGACCGCCCGGCCGCCCGCGGTGTCGTAGCTCTTGACGTGGCCGGAGGCGGTGGGGGAGGGGGAGGGGCTCGCGGTGCCCGTGGCGGGCGCCGGCTTCGAGGCGCTGGGGGCGCCCGGGCTGCGCGGCGACTCGCTCGGCCGCCGCGACGGGCTCGGCGACGGGGCCGGCCGGTACGTGGAGGAGGCGAGGGGCGCCGACTCCGGCGTGGTCGCCCCGGCGGCCGTGATGGGCAGGGCGCGCGGCGGGTCGTAGGCGGTGCCCGCCATCACCGTGTGCACACCCCACCACGACAGCGTGACCGCCGCGCTCGTCGCGAGCGACCACGCCAGTACGTGTACGAGTCCTCTGTGCATCGCGGCCATAGTGCCTCACCCGCCCCACCGGTGTCGCCGGCGGACGCTCGGAGTGAGCTTGTCCACAGGAGTTCGCCCGGCTCGTCCACAGGTCGTCGGGAGCGGTGCGGAGTTGTCCACAGGCCCGCACCGGATCCGTCCGCATGGCGTACGGTGCGGCGCATGGCAAGTGTGCTCGTGGTCGAGGACGACCAGTTCGTACGCTCGGCGCTCATCCGGCACCTGACCGACGCCTCGCACACCGTGCGCAGCGTCGGCACGGCACTGGAGGCGCTGCGCGAGGTCGCCCATATCCGCTTCGACGTGGTCGTCCTGGACCTCGGACTGCCCGATCTGGACGGCTCCGAGGCGCTGAAGATGCTGCGCGGTATCACCGACGTCCCCGTCATCATCGCCACCGCCCGCGACGACGAGGCGGAGATCGTCCGGCTGCTCAACGCCGGGGCGGACGACTACCTGACCAAGCCGTTCTCCGTCGAGCACCTGTCGGCGCGGATGGCCGCCGTGCTGCGCCGGGCCCGCTCCGGCTCCGTCGAGGCCGCGCCGTCCACCGTGCTGAGCGTCGGCGGCCTGACCGTCGACCCGCTGCGCCGCCAGGCCGAGCTGGACGGCGCCCGACTGGACCTCACCCGGCGCGAGTTCGACCTGCTCGCCTTCCTGGCCCGGCGGCCCGGCGTGGTCGTCCCGCGCAAGGAGTTGCTGGCCGAGGTGTGGCAGCAGTCGTACGGCGACGACCAGACCATCGACGTGCATCTGTCCTGGCTGCGGCGGAAGCTGGGCGAGACCGCCGCCCGGCCCCGCTATCTGCACACGCTGCGGGGCGTGGGCGTCAAGCTGGAGCCGCCCGGAGCGGAGCCGGCGCGATGAGATGGGCACTGGTCAAGGTCTGTCTGGCGGTCACCACGATGGTCGTGGTCGCCTTCGCGGTCCCGCTGGGGCTGGTCATCAAGGAGATGGCCCGCGACCGCGCCTTTTCCAACGCCGAGCGCCAGGCCGCGGCCGTCGCGCCCGCGCTGTCCATCACCACCGAGCGCGACCAGCTGGAGCGGGTCGTCGCCTCGGCCGGCTCGGCCGCGCAGATGGCCGTGCACATACCGGCGGCCGACGGCAAGCCGGCCGTCGACATCGGCCGCCGTCACGCCGCCGACGCGGACATCGCCACCGTGCGGAGGATGGGCCGCGCCTCCACCACCGAGGTGCCCGGCGGATCCACCCTGCTCCAGCCGGTCGCGCTCAGCTCCGGCGCCATCGCGGTCGTCGAGGTCTACGTCCCCGAGGCCGAGGTCACCAACGGCGTCGGCACGGCCTGGGCGGTGCTCGCCGGCGTCGGTGCCGCGCTCGTCGTCGGCTCGGTGGCCGTCGCCGACCGGCTCGGCGTGCGGATGGTGCGGCCCGCGCAGCGGCTCGTCGAGGGCGCGCACGAACTGGGGGAGGGACAGCTGGGCGCCCGGGTGCCCGAGGAGGGACCGACCGAACTGCGGCTCGCGGCGGTCGCGTTCAACTCCATGGCCGACCAGGTCGTCCAACTCCTCGCGAACGAGCGGGAGCTGGCGGCCGACCTGTCCCACCGGCTGCGCACCCCCCTGACCGTGCTGCGGCTGAACGCAGCCTCCCTCGGCGAGGGGCCGGCCGCCGAGCAGACCCGGGCCGCGGTCGCCCAGCTGGAGCGCGAGGTGGACACCATCATCCGCACCGCCCGCGACGCCAAGCCGCAGACGGCGGCCGCCGGTCCGGGCGCGGGCTGCGACGCGGCCGAGGTGGTGCGGGAGCGGATGGAGTTCTGGTCCGCGCTGGCCGAGGACGAGGGACGCAAGTGGCGTGTGGCCGGGGTCGACCGGCCGGTGCGCACACCCGTGGCCCGCGCCGACCTCGCCGCCGCACTGGACGCCCTGCTCGGCAACGTGTTCCGGCACACCCCCGAGGGCACGGCCTTCGCGGTCGACGTGCACAACGGCGACGACGCCGTGATCGTGCTCGTCTCCGACGCGGGCCCCGGCATACCCGACCCGGAGGAGGCCATGCTGCGCGGAAGCGGATCCGGGAACGACGGATCCACCGGGCTCGGCCTGGACATCGTCCGGCGCCTGGCGGAGTCCACCGGCGGGGACGTGCGGATCGGCGCCTCCGTGCTGGGCGGGACCGAGGTGCGTATCTGGTTCCAGTCGGCCGGACGCGGGCCGGCGGGCAGGGCGCGCCGGGGGGCCGTACGAAGACGCCGGTCGCGCAGGCTGGTCTCCACCTTTAACCGTCCCCGATCCCTTCCTTAAGCGCACCCTAAGATCCTCGACCGCCGCCCGGATCAAGCGGTTCGTCCCTTTCGGGGCCGCTAGCGTGCTGCCGCACCCCACCCCCCAGTGAACAGCGAAGGCAGGCACGCGCATGAGCACGCACCGGCGCAGGATCAGTGGCAGGAACAAGGCGATAGGCGGTCTGGTGGCGGCCGCCGCGGTCGGTGGCGGCGCGCTCCTGTTCACCGCCACCGCGCAGGCGGCCGGGGTCGGGGCCGCGTACACCAGGACCAGCGACTGGTCGACCGGCTACACCGCGCAGTACGTCGTCACCAACAACAGCGGTCAGACCGAGAAGGACTGGACGCTGGAGTTCGACCTGCCGGCGGGCGCGAAGCTCGGCTCGCTGTGGAACGGTGAGGCCGGTGTCAGCGGACAGCACGTCACCGTGAAGCCCGCCAAGTGGGACACCGCCGGGCTCGCCCCGGGCAAGTCGGTCACCGTCGGATTCGTCGTCAACGGCACCGGCGACCCCACCGGTTGCCGTATCGACGACACCGCGTGCTCCGCCGACGACGGCGCCACCCCCGAACCCAGCGGCCGGCCCACCCAGTCCGCGACGCCCACGCCGACGCCCACTCCCACCAAGAGCTCCACACCGACGCCGACCCCCACCCCGTCCCAGAGCACCGGCACCGGCACCACCACCTCCGCCGGGTTCGCGCCCTACGTCGACACCTCCCTCTACCCGGCCTTCGACCTGCTGAAGAGCGCGGACACGACCGGAGTGAAGAACTACAACCTCGCCTTCGTCACCGACGGCGGCGGCTGCAACCCGAAGTGGGGCGGCGTCACCGACCTCGGCAGCGACGGCGTGGCGTCCCAGATCGGCGCGCTGCGCGCCAAGGGTGGCGACGTGCGCGTGTCCTTCGGCGGCGCCTCCGGCTCGGAGCTGGCCACCACCTGTTCCTCGGCGGACGCGCTGGCGGCGGCGTACGGCAAGGCCGTCGACCAGTTCAAGCTCACCAAGGTCGACTTCGACGTCGAGGGCGGCGCGCTGCCCAACACGGCCGCCAACACCCGCCGCGCCCAGGCCATCGCCAAGCTCCAGCAGCAGCACCCGGGCCTGGACGTCTCCTTCACCCTGCCCGTCATGCCCGAGGGCCTGACCCAGGACGGCGTGAACCTGCTGGCGAACGCCAAGTCCAACGGCGTGAAGATCTCCACCGTCAACATCATGGCGATGGACTACGGCGCCTCCTACAGCGGCGACATGGGCACCTACGCCGAACAGGCCGCCACCGCCACCCAGGCCCAGATCAAGAGCGTCCTCGGCCTGTCCGACAGCGCCGCCTGGAAGGCGGTCGCCGTCACCCCGATGATCGGCGTCAACGACGTCTCCTCGGAGGTCTTCAAGGTCGACGACGCCACCCAGCTGGTGAGCTTCGCCAAGTCCAAGGGGCTCGGCTGGCTGTCCATGTGGTCCGCCACCCGCGACAAGCAGTGCTCCGGCGGCACCAAGCCGACCGCCGACGCCACGTGCAGCTCCATCGCCCAGGACCCGTTCGCCTTCTCCAAGGCGTTCGGCGCCTTCAACTGATCGCGCCCGCCCGTGCCGGTCGTGCCCGGCCGCGTGCCAGACAGGCACGCGACCGGGCACGCCCCCCGTGGGGCGCGGCACTCCCCTAGTGCTTCCGCGTGCCGCGCCCCCGCAGGTGCCCCCGTCGGCGGGTTCCTCCCCTTACCCGCGGTCTTCCCTTGGCCCTTGGCGCCACCCCCGGTGTTCCTTCGGTGCCCCGCCCGGTCAGAGAGCGTCCACCGGCGGAAGCTGCCCGCTGCGGGCCGCCTTCCCGTACCAGTGGGCGCTGGACTTCGGGGTCCGCTCGAGGGTCTCGTAGTCGACGTAGACCGCGCCGAACCGCTTGGCGTAGCCGTAGGCCCACTCGAAGTTGTCCATCAGGGACCACAGGTAGTAGCCGCGTACGTCCGCGCCGTCCGCGAGGGCGCGGTGGACCGTCGCGAGGTGGGCGTGCAGGTAGGCGATGCGCTCCGGGTCGTGCACGCGGCCGTCGCCCTCCACCTTGTCGGGGTAGGCCGCGCCGTTCTCCGTGACGTACAGCGGCACCCCCGGCGCCAGACGGCTGTAGCGCATGATCAGCTCGTGCAGCCCGTCCGGGTCGATCGTCCAGCCCATCTCCGTGCGGTCGCCCGGCGTCTGGTGGAACGCCACGTCCGCCGAGCCCGGCCACGGCGAGTGCTCGCTCGCGCCGTGCCCGTCCGCGCGGGGGCCCTCGGGCGCCCTCTCGGGCGAGGAGACCAGCGCCGGCGTGTAGTAGTTGAGGCCGAGCGCGTCCAACGGCTGCCTGATGTCCGCGAGGTCCTTGTCCAGGACGAACGACCAGTCGGTGACCGACGAGGTGGCCTCCAGCAGCGTGGCCGGGTACGCCCCTTGCAGCATCGGGCCGTGGAAGACGCCGTTGGCCAGGTCGTCGATCCGCTGCGCCGCCGCGAGGTCCGCCGGGTCCTGCGACAGCGGCCGGATCACCTGGGAGTTGAGGCTGACGGCGACCGAGGCGCGGGCGGGCAGCACCGAGCGCAGCGCCTGCGTGGCCAGCCCGTGCCCCAGGTTCAGGTGGTGGGCCGCGCGCAGCGCGGCCTGCGGCTCGGTCCGGCCCGGCGCGTGCACCCCGGAGCCGTAGCCCAGGAAGGCGCTGCACCACGGCTCGTTGAGCGTGATCCACTGCTCGACGCGGTCGCCGAGCGCCTCGCCGACGAGCTGCGCGTACTCCGCGAAGCGCAGCGCGGTCTCCCGCTCGGGCCAGCCGCCCGCGTCCTCCAGCTCCTGCGGCAGGTCCCAGTGGTAGAGAGTGAGCGCCGGCTTGATCCCGTGGGACAGCAGCTCGTCGACCAGCCGGCGGTAGAAGTCCAGGCCCACCTGCACGGCGGGGCCCCGGCCGGTGGGCTGCACCCGCGGCCAGGAGACCGAGAAACGGTAGGCGTTCAGCCCCAGCTCCGCCATCAGGGCCACGTCGTCGCGGTAGCGGTGGTAGTGGTCGACGGCGACGTCTCCGGTGTCGCCGCCGGCCGTCCTGCCGGGCGTATGGCTGAAGGTGTCCCAGATCGAGGGGGTACGGCCGTCCTCCCGCACCGCGCCCTCGATCTGGTACGCGGATGTCGCCGCGCCCCAGAGGAAGGCGGGAGGGAAGGACACGGTCATCGGTTCGGGCATGGAATCGCTCCCACGAGTCGAGTGGGCCCCATTATGCATGGGAGCGCTCCCACGCCAACAGGGGGGTGTCACGAGGACGTCCGGACCGGAAGCCTCCGCTCAGCCGGCTCGGCGGTGCGCCCGGTCCGGCGGACCTGCGAACGGTCGCACCGGGCGGGTCCGCCAAGCCGCCGCCGAGCCGGCCCGGCCGGCCGGGCGCACCGGCGGCGCGCACGGTCAGGCACGCCTGCGGGCCGCAATGGCGGGTGGACGGGCGGGTGGATCCGCCGAGTCTTCGGCAGGCAGCCGCTGAGTCGGCCCGGCGGACCGCACGGCTCGGGGGCCCGGACGATCCGGCAGACCTCCGGGCCCGGATGGACGGGGCGGCCCTGCTGGACCGGCGGAGGCCCGCGCCAAGCTGTCGCCGGGCCCCCGGTCGCCCCCCGAGCTCCCGCCCAGCCCCGTCGGGCTGCCCCCCGAGCTCCCGGGCTGCCCCCCGAGCTCCCGCCCAGCCCCTGCCAAGCCCCGCCCAGCCCCGCCTCGCCGGGCTGCCCCCGAGCCCCCACCAAGCCCCGCCGGACCGCCCCTCAGCCCCGCCGGGCTGCCCGAGTTCCCCCGAAGCCCCGCCGGACCGCCCCTCAGTCATCGCCCGACTCCCTCCGACCCCCCTACGCCGACTCCCGTACCACCAGTTCCGTCGGGAGGATCACTTCGCGGTGGCCGGTGCCGCGGTGGGTGATCTCGTCGAGCAGGAGGCCGGCCATGGTGCGACCCATCTCCTGGAGCGGCTGGCGGACGCTGGTCAGCGGGGGGTCGACGTGGCGGGCCACGATCGAGTCGTCGAAGCCGACGACGGCGACGTCGTGGGGCACCCGCAGGCCCGCGGCGCGCAGTTCCAGCACCGCGCCCGAGGCCATCACGTCGGAGGCGGCGAAGACGGCGTCGAGACCGGGGCGCCGGCGCAGGAGTTCGCGCATGGCCGCGCGCCCGCCCTCCTCCGTGAAGTCACCGGGCGCGATCAGGTCCTCGTCGGCGGTGAGGCGCGCGTCCCGGAGCGCCTCGCGGTAGCCGTCGAGCCGGGCCCGGGCCACGTCCATGTCCAGCGGTCCCGTGATCGTGCCGATGGCCCGGCGGCCGCCCGCCAGAAGGTGCTCGACCGCGACCCGGGCGCCGCCCGCGTTGTCCGCGCGGACGTGCCCGAGCGGTTCGGCGGCGCTGCGCCGTCCGGCCAGCACGGTCGGCACGGCGAGTTCCTCCAGCCGGTCGGGCAGCGTGTCGTCGCTGTGGACCGCCATCATCAGCACCCCGTCCACCCGCTGTGCGGACAGGTAGGTTGCGAGCCGGGCGTACTCGGTCGCGTCCCGCGCCAGCACCAGCAGCAACTGCATCCCGGCACCGGCGAGTCCGGCGGAGACCCCCCGGATGATCTCCGAGAAGTACGGCTCGGAGAAGAGCCGGGTCTCGGCGTCGGGGACGACCAGGGCCACCGAGTCGGTGCGGCGGGTGACCAGGGAGCGGGCCGCGCGGTTGGGGACGTAGCCGAGTTCGGCGATCGCCTGCTCCACGGCCGCCCGGGAACGGGCGCTGACCTTGGGCGAGCCGTTGATCACCCGGGAGACCGTGCCGCGGCCGACCCCGGCGCGGGCGGCGACGGCGTTCAGGGTGGGGCGCCGGACGTCCGCGGTCCTGTGCGGCTGCGGCAGTTCGGCAGCGGTCATCGTTCACCTTCCGGTGTTTCCTGGGGGGCCGCTTCATTCTGGCCCAGAAAAATCCGGCCACCGCCCCGGCACCCTGCGCTCAGCCGCCGCTTCCGCGGCCAACCCGCCGGTGACCTGCGTGAATCGTGCGTGAGGCGGGCCGATGACCGGGTGGTTACGCCCCGTCATGCGACACATTCACGTGACGCGCGGAACACGCTTGCGCAACAACGCCGTTTTCAACTCTTGACACCTGGCCCGGCAGCAAGGAGTCTTCCGGACATGCCGCGTGGGAGCGGTCCCACGGGTGACCGGGGCTCTCTCCCGTGTGGACGAAAACCACCAACGGCCCTTCCCTCTGTACCCATTGCCACACCGTTGACCAGCACCTTTTCACCGCACGCCGAGTGCTGTGGGCTGGCCGCTGCTCGATCCGAGAGGGCAGGTCCGGACCGTCGTACCTCGGCGGTCGGATTCCTGAGGTCCCCGTTCCCCACTGGAACAAGGAGTAGTGGAATGCGCATCACCCGTACCGGCGGTGGCCGCGGTCGCAGAGCAGCGGCCGTGACCACGACGGTCCTGACGGCCTCGGCCCTTCTGCTGACCGGTTGCAGCAGCGACGACGGCGACGATTCGAACGCCTCGGATTCCAACGGGAACATCACGCTCAAACTGGCCGACTTCGGTCAGTTCGGCTACAAGGAAGCCGGCCTGTTCGACCAGTACCACAAGCTGCACCCGAACATCACGGTCAAGGAGGACACCACCTCCGACGAGCAGGTCTACTACCCGAAGCTGCTTCAGCAGCTGAACGCGAACAGCGGCCTGGCCGACGTCACGGGCATCGAAGTCGGCCGCATCAAGGAGGTCGTCGACACCCAGGCGGGCAAGTTCGCCGACCTGAGCAAGTCCATCAACGTGGGCGACTGGGTCTCCTGGAAGGAGAAGCAGGCCACCGCGAAGGACGGCACGGTGATCGGCGCCGGCACCGACATAGGCCCGATGTCCCTGTGCTACCGCAAGGACCTCTTCAAGCAGGCGGGTCTGCCCTCCGACCGTGACGCCGTGGCGAAGGCGGTCGCGGGCGGCTGGGAGGACTACCTCCAGCTCGGTGAGCAGTACAAGCAGAAGGCGCCCTCCGGCACCTTCTTCATGGACTCCGCGAGCGCCATGTACAACGCGGTCGTCAGCTCCTCCGACCAGCAGTACTACGACGCCGACGGCAAGGCGGTCTACAAGGACAGCGAGTCCGTCAAGCAGGGCTGGAACCTGGCCGCCGAGGCCGCGTCGAAGAAGCTGAGCGGGGGCCTGGCCCAGTTCCAGGACCCGTGGAAGGCGGCGCTGCGCAAGGGCAAGATCGCCTCCATGGTGTGCCCGGCCTGGATGGCCGCCCAGATCTCGACGGAGTCCGGTGACGCCTACAAGGGCAAGTGGGACATCACCCGCGCCCCCGGCACCGCCGCGGCCAACTGGGGCGGCTCCTTCCTCGCCGTGCCCAAGAGCGGCAAGCACGTCAAGGAAGCCATCGAGCTGGTCAAGTGGCTGACCGCTCCGGAGCAGCAGGCCGCCGTGTTCAAGGCGGTCGGTGTCTTCCCGTCCAACAAGGGCGCCTACGAGCTGGCCAGCGTGAAGACCGCCAAGCTCCCGTACTTCAGCGACGCCCCGATCGGCCAGATCTACGCCGACGAGGCGAAGTCCATCCCCGAGGCCGTGCTCGGCCCGAAGGACGGCGTGATCAAGGACACCATCTCCACC
This sequence comes from Streptomyces sp. NPDC006393, assembly GCF_040628575.1. Classification (NCBI taxonomy): domain Bacteria; kingdom Bacillati; phylum Actinomycetota; class Actinomycetes; order Kitasatosporales; family Streptomycetaceae; genus Streptomyces; species Streptomyces sp. NPDC006393. The sequence goes on along the minus strand of NZ_JBEXZD010000009.1, from coordinate 26,521 downwards.
CAGATCAACAACATGGAGCAGCGGGGCACCAAGCCCGACAAGGCCTGGAAGGACGCGACCGAGACGATCGACAAGGCGATCGGCTGACGACCTCCCGGGGTGCGGGCGGACCCTCCGGCCGCCCGCACCGCGCCCGCGCGCGGAGCCGTACGACGGCTCCCGCCGCGGGCGCGAGGCCGTCGAGCGGGGCCGGCACGGGCACGGGACCACGAACGACGGGATCCTGTTCCGGCACGACCACGCTCAGCAGGACCACAGCCTGTCCGGCGGTTCCCGCCGGGCCCGCCGCGCCCGGCGGGAACCACCGGACAGGCAGGCATCAGGCCCCAAGGCCGGTGCCCGGCCGGCCGGACCCCGTGTCCGGCGGCCGGGCCCGGCCCCGCACGCACGTCAGGCCGCGGCGCGGACCACTCGGCACAGCGGACGATCCGCCCCGCGTACAGCGGACGATCCGCACTCGGCACCGCGGCCGATCCGCGCAGGGAGCGGCGGGACGGGCGCCCCGGCCCCTGCACGTGCCTCCCGCCCCGTAACCGGCCCAAACCTCCAGGGAAGGACTCCCTCCGTGGCAACCACAACCCCCACACGGGGTGCGTACACCCCGCCCCCCGGCGGCTCCGGCGCCGCGCCGGACAAACGCGCCACGTGGCGTAGCCGACTGTGGCGCTTCGACGACATGGCGTCGCCGTACGCCTATATCGCCCCCTTCTTCCTCGTGTTCGGCGCCTTCGGGCTCTACCCCCTCCTCTACACCGGCTGGATCGCACTGCACCGGGTGGAGATGACGAGCCTGAACCAGTCCGAGTGGGTCGGCTTCGACAACTTCGCCAAGATCCTCCAGGACTCCGAGTTCTGGACGGCGGTCTCCAACACGTTCGTCATCGGCGTCATCTCCACCGTCCCGCAGCTGCTCGTGGCCCTCGGCCTGGCCCACCTGCTCAACTACCGGCTGCGCGCCAGCACGTTCTGGCGGACGGTCATCCTCACCCCGTACGCCACCTCGGTGGCCACCGCGGCCCTGGTCTTCGCCCTGGTCTTCCGGGCCGACGGCGGCATCCTCAACTGGGTGCTGCACTTCTTCGGCGCCCCCAGCGACACCGACTGGGGCAACGGGCACTGGACGTCGAAGATCGCCATCTCGGTCATCGTGATCTGGCGGTGGACCGGCTACAACGCCCTGATCTATCTCGCCGCCATGCAGGCGGTGCCCAGCGACCTGTACGAGGCGGCCTCGATCGACGGCGCCTCGCGCTGGCAGCAGTTCCGCAAGGTGACCATTCCCTCGCTCCGCCCGACGATCCTGTTCACCATCGTCATCTCGACGATCGGTTCCATGCAGCTGTTCGGTGAGCCCCTGCTGTTGCAGGGCGGCACCCTCGGCTCCGTCGGCGGCAGCGACCACCAGTACGAGACGCTCAGCATCTACCTCTTCAACTACGGCTGGAAGCTCGGGCATCTGGGCCCGGCCGCGGCCGTGGCCTGGGCGATGCTCGTCCTGCTGCTGCTGATCGCCCTGATCAACTGGATCGTCGGCCGGTTCGTGCGCAAGAGCGCGGCCTGACGGGAGCGATATCCATGACCACGACCAGTCCCACCAAGACCGCCGCGCCGGCCCTTCCTCCGGCGAGGCACGCCGCCCACGCGAACAAGGGCCGCGGCCGTTTCAAGATGGGCGCCGGCCAGCAGCTCAAGGCCGGCCCGTTCACCTACATCGCGCTCGTCGTCGTCGGCCTGGGCTCGATCTTCCCGCTGTACTGGACGCTGGTGGCCGCCTCCCACGACCAGCAGCGGGTCCTGGACAGCCCGCCGCCGCTGATTCCGGGCGGCAGGCTGTGGAGCAACCTCCAGGCGGCCTGGGACCAGGCCAACCTGGGCAAGGCCATCGTCAACAGCGTCATCGTGGCCGGCTCCATCACCGTCGCCACCCTGTTCTTCTGCACCCTGGCCGGCTACGCCTTCGCCAAGATGCGCTTCCGCGGCCGTGGCGCGCTGATGACCGCGGTCATCGCCACCCTGACCATTCCGCCGCAGCTCAGCGTCGTCCCGCTGTTCATGCTGATGTCGGACATCGGATGGAACGGACACCTGGAGTCGGTGATCTTCCCGACCCTGGTCGGCGCCTTCGGTGTCTTCTTCATGCGCCAGTACCTGCTGGAGGCCCTGCCGTACGAGCTGATCGAGGCGGCCAAGGTGGACGGGGCGAGCAACATCCGCATCGTCTGGAACGTGGTCCTGCCCGCGGCCCGGCCCGCGATGATGGTGCTCGGCATGCTGACCTTCGTGCAGGCCTGGAACGACTTCTTCTGGCCGTTCCTCGCGCTGAACCAGGAGAACCCCACCATCCAGGTCGCCCTCGGCCTGCTCAGCGCCTCCTACACGCCCGACCAGAGCATCGTCATGGCCGGTGCGCTGATCAGCACGCTGCCGCTGCTGGTGGTCTTCATCGTCTTCGGCAAGCAGATCGTCGGAGGGATCATGGCGGGCGCCGTCAAGGGCTGATGCCGCCGGGGCCGGCCGAGGCCGGGCGCGTGTACGGCCTGTCGTGTGCCGTCCGCCGCGTACCGCCCGCCACGCGTACGCCCCCGTACGGCCCGGTCCGGTACGACCCGCACCTCCGGCCCGCCCCGCACGCGGGCCGTACCGGACCGGGCGTCCACACGCCCCTGCCCCACCCGCCCTTCTCGACCCGCGATCGCCACCTTGCCCCCCACCTGCCGCCGTGCCCCCCACTCCACCGCCCCCCACTCCACCGCCCCCCACTCGTCCCACCGCACACGCCCACCCCCGGCACCCACCCGCACGCGCCGACCGGCCGTCCCGCACCGCCGGACCACCGTCCGTCCCCTTCTCACGCCACTTTGGGAGCGTTCTCACCATGACCGCCGTACGACCCGAGACCAGTGCCCAGCAGGCATCGGACACCTCCTTCCCGCCGGGCTTCGTCTGGGGTGCCGCCACCGCCGCCTACCAGGTGGAGGGTGCCGCCGCCGAGGACGGCCGCACCCCCTCCATCTGGGACACCTTCAGCCACACCCCGGGCAAGGTGCGCAACGGTGACACCGGTGACATCGCCGCCGACCACTACCACCGCTACCGCGACGACGTCGCGCTGATGAAGGACCTCGGCCTCAAGGCGTACCGCTTCTCCATCTCCTGGTCCCGGGTCCAGCCCACCGGCCGCGGGCCCGCCGTCGAGCGCGGCCTGGACTTCTACCGCAGGCTCACCGACGAGCTGCTGGAGGCGGGCATCACGCCGGTCGCCACCCTCTACCACTGGGACCTGCCCCAGGAGCTGGAGGACGCCGGCGGCTGGCCGCACCGCGACACCGCGCACCGTTTCGCCGAGTACGCCGACATCATGGCCCGCGCCCTCGGTGACCGGGTCGGTGTGTGGACCACCCTCAACGAACCGTGGTGCAGCGCCTTCCTCGGCTACGGCTCCGGCGTGCACGCGCCCGGCCGCACCGACCCGGCCGCCACCCTGCGCGCCGCGCACCACCTCAACCTCGCCCACGGCCAGGCGGTCGGCGCGCTGCGCTCCGTGCTGCCGGCGACCGCGCAGACCTCCCTCACCCTCAACCTGCACCAGGTGCGCCCGCTGACCGACAGCGCGGCCGACGCCGAGGCCGCGCGCCGTATCGACGCGGTCGGCAACCGGATCTTCACCGGCCCCGTCCTGGACGGCGTCTACCCCGAGGACCTGATCTCCGACACCGCGCACCTCGTCGACTGGGACCAGCTCGTGCACGACGGCGACCTGGCGGAGATCTCCCGGCCCATCGACGTGCTCGGCGTCAACTACTACTCGCCGACCGTGGTCTCCCTCGCCACCGAGGGAACCGGCACCACCAAGAACGACGGCCACGGCGCCAGCGACCACTCCCCGTGGACCGGCTGCGACGACATCGCCTTCCACCTCGCCAACGACGATGTGACCGCGATGAACTGGGCCATCGACGCCGACGGGCTGCACACCCTGCTGACCGGCCTCGCGGCCTCGCACCCGCAGCTGCCGCTGATGGTCACCGAGAACGGCGCCGCCTTCGACGACTACGTCTCCCCCGAGGGCCGGGTCAACGACCCGCAGCGGATCGCCTATCTGCACGCCCACCTCGAGGCCGTGCGCCGCGCCGTCGCCGACGGGGCGGACGTGCGCGGGTACTTCCTGTGGTCGCTGCTGGACAACTTCGAGTGGTCCTACGGCTACTCGAAGCGCTTCGGCGCCGTCTACGTCGACTACGCCACCCAGCGCCGTATCCCCAAGGCGAGCGCCCACTGGTACGCCGGGGTGATCCGCAACCACGCCCTGCCGACCGCGTGGTGAGCGGAACTCAGGGCTGACCCGGCCGTCGGGTTCGAGGGGCGCGGCAGCCACCGCGGCCGCGCCCCCGTCGCGGTCCCGCGCGGTCCGAGGCGCGTGGGGGCCCGCGGTGGCGCGGGGGAGGGACGATGGGGGCGGGAGCGGAACAGGTCCCTACTGTTACATTCCTGGCCTGACGGCTGCGAACGGAAGGCGGCGACTATGGCGGTCAACGGAGGGCGGAGCCGGGGCGTCCGGCGGCCGACCCTGGAGGAGGTCGCTGCCCGGGCCGGTGTGGGCCGCGGCACCGTGTCCCGGGTGATCAACGGCTCGCCACGGGTCAGCGACGCGACCCGGGCCGCGGTTCAGGCGGCGGTCGCGGAACTCGGCTACGTCCCCAACACCGCCGCGCGGGCCCTGGCCGCCAACCGCACGGACGCGATCGCGCTGGTCGTGCCGGAGCCGGAGACCCGGTTCTTCGCGGAGCCGTACTTCTCCGACATGCTGCGCGGCGTCGGCGCCGAACTGACCGACACCGAGATGCAGCTGGTGCTGATCTTCGCGGGCGGTGACCGCGAGCGGCGCCGGCTGGCCCAGTACCTGGCCGCGCACCGCGTGGACGGGGTGCTGCTGGTGTCGGTGCACGCGGACGACCCGCTGCCCGACCTGGTGGCCCAGCTGGAGATCCCGGCGGTGATCAGCGGCCCGCGTTCGGCGGCGGAGACGCTGACCTCGGTGGACTCCGACAACTACGGCGGCGCGCGCTCGGCCGTGGAGCACCTGCTGGAGCGCGGTCGGCGCCGTGTCGCCCACATCACCGGCCGCATGGACGTCTACGGCGCCCAGCGGCGCGTCGACGGATACCGGGACGCCCTGCGGGAGGCGGGCCTCACGGTGGACGAACTCCTCATCGAGCCGGGCGACTTCACCGAGGAGGGCGGCCGTCGCGCGATGACCCGCCTGCTGGAGCGCGCACCGGACGTGGACGCGGTCTTCGCCGGCTCGGACGTGACGGCGGCCGGCGCCCGCCAGGTACTGCGCGAGCGGGGCCGCCGCATACCGGACGACGTGGCCCTGGTCGGCTACGACGACTCGGCCATCGCCCGCCACATGGACCCGCCGCTGACCAGCGTCCGGCAGCCCATCGAGGAGATGGGCCGGGCGATGATCGACCTGCTCCTGACGGAGATCGCCGACCGCCGCCCTCCGGCCCCCGGCGGCCCGGAGCGCCGTCACGCGGTGCTCCCCACGGAACTGGTGATCCGCACCTCGTCGTGAGGCCCCGGCGCCGGCGCCCCGCCGGGCCGGTGCGTCGGCCTGCCGGAAAACGAATCAGCCGGTGACCTCGACGTGCGTCGAAGAGGTCACCGGCTGACTACTCAGGGTGAGTGACGGGACTCGAACCCGCGACATCCTGGACCACAACCAGGTGCTCTACCAGCTGAGCTACACCCACCATGACCGGCGGCGGTTGACTTTCGTCGTTCCCCGACCGGCCGAGAAAAAGTGTACAGGGTCCGAAGGGGTGCTCGCGCACGGGTTTCGCGGCGCCCCTTCGCGGGACCCGGTCAGCCCTGTGTCATCCGTGCTGAGCAGGCATGACGTACTTCGCGGCGATCGTCTTGGCGGTCTCGGAGTCGGGGCCGGGCTGCGGCACGAAGACGGCCTCGCGGTAGTAGCGCAGCTCCGCGATGGACTCGCGGATGTCGGCGAGGGCGCGGTGGTTGCCGTTCTTCTCCGGGCTGTTGAAGTACGCCTTCGGGTACCAGCGGCGGGCCAGCTCCTTGATGGAGGAGACGTCGACGATCCGGTAGTGCAGATAGCCCTCCAGCGTCGGCATGTCGCGCAGCAGGAAGCCGCGGTCGGTGCCCACCGAGTTCCCGCACAGCGGCGCCTTGCCGGGCTCCTTCACGTACTCGCGGACGTAGGCCAGGACCTGCTCCTCGGCGTCCTTGAGCGTCGTGCCCCCGGCCAGTTCGGTGAGCAGGCCGGACGCGGTGTGCATCTGACGCACCACCTCCGGCATCGTCTCCAGCGCCGCGTCCGGCGGGCGGATGACGATGTCGATCCCCTCGCCGAGCACGTTCAGCTCGGAGTCGGTGACGAGGGCGGCCACCTCGATGAGCGCGTCGTCGGACAGCGAGAGGCCGGTCATCTCGCAGTCGATCCACACCATGCGATCGTTCATGTGTCTCACCTTACGGCGCTCCGCCGCGGGCTGAGCCGACCGTGCGGGGACGGGGACGGGGCGGGCAGGCGCGCCGGCGCCTGTCCACCCCGTCCCCAGCCGTCCCGGCAGCCGCCGCTCAGGCGCCGCCGCGCTGTCCCGGCAGGCTCGCCGACAGCGCGGCGGGCGCCCTGCGGGCGGCCTGGTGCGGCAGCGAACCCTCGGTGTGCAGGGACGACGGCGCGGGGCCCGAGGGCTGCGGGACGCCGACCGGGCCGGCCGGGGCCGCCGCGGCCCCCACGCCCGTGGGGCCGGTCACGTTCGCCGGTCCCGTCCCCTGCCCCGGCACCTGTCCCGCCGGACCCGTCTCGCCGTCCCCGGGCCGCTCGCCCTGCGGCCTGCGCGCCCGGTACGCCGCCCGGTACGCGGCCGGGGACGACCCCAGCTGCCGGCGGAAGTGACCGCGCAGCGCGACGGGGGAGCGGAAGCCGCAGCGGCCCGCCACCTCGTCCACCGAGTAGTCCGACGTCTCCAGCAGGCGCTGCGCCTGGAGCACCCGCTGGGTGATCAGCCACTGCAGCGGCGCGCTCCCGGTGAGCGAGCGGAAGCGGCGGTCGAACGTACGACGGCTCATGTACGCACGGGCCGCCAGCGTCTCCACGTCGAACTGTTCGTGGAGGTGCTCCAGCGCCCAGGCGACGACCTCGGCGAGCGGGTCGGCGCCGATCTCCTCCGGTAAAGACCTGTCCAGGTAGCGCTCCTGACCGCCGCTGCGGCGCGGCGGGACCACCAGGCGGCGCGCCAGCGCGCCGGCCGCCTCGTTGCCGTGGTCCGTGCGCACGATGTGCAGGCACAGGTCGATTCCGGCCGCCGTGCCCGCCGACGTCAGCACGTCGCCGTCGTCGACGAACAGCTCTCTGGGATCGACGTGCACCGACGGGTAGCGCTTGGCCAGCGTCGGCGCGTACATCCAGTGGGTCGTCGCCGGGCGGCCGTCCAGCAGGCCGGCCGCGGCCAGGACGAACGCCCCGGTGCACAGGCCGACGATGCGGGCGCCCTCCTCGTGCGCCCGGCGCAGCGCGTCGAGCGCCTCCTCCGGCGGCGGAGAGGTGATCGACCGCCAGGCCGGCACGACGACCGTGCCCGCCCGCGAGATCGCCTCCAGGCCATGCGGCGCGGTGAGTTCCAGGCCCCCTGTGGTCCGCAGCGGGCCGTCCTCGCCGGCCGCCACCAGCAGGCGGTAGCGCGGCACTCCGGCGTCCTGGCGGTCGATCCCGAACACCGAAAGCGGTATGGAACTCTCGAAGATGGGGCCGCCGCTGAACAGCAGCACCGCGACGATCTCCTTGCGGCGTCGCCCGGAAAGCTTCCGGGCCGCGGTTTCCGGCGCGGCAGTGGAGTCGTGGCTCATACTGCTAAGCCCCCCTCGGTGGTCGCGGCTCCTCGGTTGTGTCGCTCCTGCACGTTTCCCCTCGGTCCTGCACGAGTCCCCCGCCGTAAGTACCGTCAAGATCGAATCTACTGCGTCCCGCCGTGCCGCGGTGACCAGTTCGACACCCGGCACATTGTCGACATGGCAACTTGGCGTGAAGCATTCGATCACGAAGCGTTGCACTCGCGGGGCGTGCAGGGAAGTGCGCCTCGTCGCAGTGGCCAATCCACATAGGGTGCGAAGGGTCGCCGAGACCCTTTCGGTGCAGGTCGAACGGGGGTTGGGGGGTACCTCGGGCGAGTGATGCACGAGTCCGAGAAGTTGGCTGAAAAGATACGGGCGCGTGCGCGGAAACCGGTCAGACGACCGGAGTCGTTCCCCCGGGACGACGGCCGCCCCGGTGGGCCCCCGTGCCCGTCCGCTGATGCCGGCCGCGGTGCGGGACTCGCTCCTCCGCGCGCAGCCGGGCCGCCCCGCGCTCCGACTGTCTCAACAGCACGCGGCAGGCTCCGGTCACGGCCGCCAGTCCCAGCGCGGTCCCGGTGGCCCCGGCCGGCGAGGTGCCGTACCAGACCAGCACCACCGGCACGAGCGCGCAGCTGAAGACGCCCCACCGAACCACATCGCCCACGCTGTCCCCCACCCGCCCGCGGGAGGTGCCGGCGGCACGGCCGCCGTCCGCGGGGTCCCCGACGCGGCCGCCCGCGGGATCCCGGACGCGGCCGGCCGCGGCGTCCCCGGCCCCGCCGGCCGCGGCCTGTGCGAGGTCGCCGTGGCCCGCCCCGCCGGCGCCCCCGGCCGCGACCGGGGCGGGGCGTGGCGACCGGGGCCGGCCGGGGGCGGGGTGAGGTGCGGACACGGTGGGCTCCCTGCGGTGCTCCCTGTGGAGATGGATCACCGGGTTCAACGCGTGTTCGAGGGGTCGGTCACTGTGCGGCACCGGACGGGGTCCGGAGGGGCCTCGCGAAGGGGCGTGACCGGGCGGTCGCGGGGAGTGAATCACGGGCAAACCGCCTGTACGGGGCAGCAACCATTGCGTTACGGGCGCCCGTCGTGCATGCTCCGGGGAACCGCCACGGAGAGTGCGCGGGATCTGGGCTAAGGAGGAGTGCCGCCGTACCCTTGGGGGTATGGGGACGGGAAGACGATTCCCGGACACAGCATTCGCCACAGACTGTCGTCCCCGACAAAGGATCACATCGCCGAGACAGCCATGGCCGGTCACGAATTCTTCGAACCCGCGGACCGCAAGCGGCCGGTCGCCGACCCCGCGTCGGTCGATCCCCTGGCGGAGCAGGAGTCACGCCATCCCTGCGATCCGGCGTTCAAGCACGGCGTCGTCGTCGGCTTCGACGGATCGAACTCCAGTGAACGCGCCCTCGCCTACGCGATCGGGATGGCCCATCGCACCCGGTCCGGGCTGATCATCGTGCATGTGGCCAACCGGCTGCCCACCACGGTGTGGGCGGGCTGTGAACCCCCGGTCTTCGTGGACGTCCCCGACCACCGCACCGAGGTCCTCGGCCTCGAGCTCGCGTGCGCGGAGTACCTCGCCGAGGTGCCCTGGATCCTGGTGGAGCGCGGCGGCGACATCTGCCACGAACTCGAGGAGGTCGGCAAGGAGTACGAGGCGGACGCGATCGTCGTCGGCTCCTCGCACGGCATCGTGGGACGCCTCTTCGGCTCGGTCGCCGGCCGGCTCGCCAAGCGGGCCCAGCGGCCCGTCGTTGTCATCCCGTAACGGTCCCAAATCCCTTTCGTGACCTGGCACATCAGTGTGACGACCGCCCAAGCTACTCGCGCGTAGAAGGTGTTTGTGCCCTTGTGAAGGGCATATATCGGTCACCGCACAACTGCACAGGAATGAAGGGAGCCCGCCGTGGCCAACGACGTCTCTGCGGGAAGCACCACCACCACGATCGCCGGCCGACTCGCCCTGTTCGTCACCCTGTTGGCCTTCGGCCTCGGGTACACGAGGGTCATCCACTCCGTGACGGCGGACGACGCCGTGACCATCGCTCACTATGTCGGCGGTGTAGCCCTGTTCCTCGTCGGGCTGCTGGCCTTCCGCGACCACGACAGTGCCTCCGGCACGGCCTACACCGCCCTCGGAGCCCTCTGGTTCACCTGGGCGCTCTCCTCGGGCAACCAAATCTCGGCCAACGGCTCGGGCCTGTTCCTGGCCCTGTTCGCCGCCGTGGTCCTCTCGCTCACCCTCGCGGGCGGCGACCAGCTCACCCAGGCCACCTACGGGCTGTTCTTCGTCTCCTTGCTCCTGCTCGCCGTGGCGCGCTTCGCCGACAACTCCAGCCTGGCGAAGGCGGGCGGCTGGTTCGCCGTGGCGGCCGGGGCGGTCGCCTGGTACGCGGCGACCGCGGCCCTCGCGCACTGGCCGACGGCCCTTTCGCGACGCGCTGCCGGCCGAGGTGTGACGGCCACCGGCTGAGCAGCCGTCGGGCCGGGGTTCTGGGCGGGCCCCGGCCCCTGAAGAGAGCGACCCCCTGTGCTGGTGGCACACAGGGGGTCGTTCACGTCCGGCCGGTGTCGGCCGCGAGGGCGGTGCCTACTCCACCGTCACCGACTTGGCCAGGTTCCGCGGCTTGTCGATGTCCCGGCCCAGCGCCAACGCCGTGTGGTAGGCGAGGAGTTGCAGCGGGATGCCCATGAGGATCGGGTCCAGCTCGTCCTCGTTCTTGGGCACGACGATCGTCTGGTCGGCCTTCTCCTGCTCCTGGTGGGCCACGGCGAGGATCTTGCCGCTGCGGGCCTTGATCTCCTCCAGGGCCGCGCGGTTCTTCTCCAGCAGGTCGTCGTCCGGCACGATCGCCACCGTCGGCAGCGCGGGCTCGATCAGCGCCAGCGGGCCGTGCTTGAGCTCGGAGGCCGGGTACGCCTCGGCGTGGATGTAGGAGACCTCCTTGAGCTTCAGGGAGGCCTCACGGGCCACCGGGTAACCCCGGACGCGCCCGATGAAGAGCATGGAACGGGCGTCGGCGTAGCCCTTCGCCAGCTCCTCGATCTCCTCCTCCTGCTTCATGATCTCGGAGATCTGCTCGGGCAGCTTGCGCAGCCCCTCGATGATCCGCTTGCCGTCGCGCACCGACAGGTCGCGGATCCGGCCCAGGTGCAGCGCGAGCAGCGCGAAGGCGACGCAGGTGTTGGTGAAGCACTTGGTGGAGACCACGCACACCTCGGGACCGGCGTGCACGTAGATGCCGCCGTCCGCCTCGCGGGCGATCGCCGAACCCACCACGTTGACGACACCGAGGACCCGCGCGCCCTTGCGCTTGAGCTCCTGAACGGCCGCCAGCACGTCGTAGGTCTCACCCGACTGGGAGACCGCGATGTACAGCGTGTCGGGGTCCACGACCGCGTCGCGGTAGCGGAACTCGGAGGCCGGCTCGGCGTCGGCGGGGATCCGGGCCAGCTCCTCGATCATCTGGGCGCCGATCATGCCGGCGTGGTAGGAGGTGCCGCAGCCGAGGATCTTCACCCGGCGCACCGCGCGCGCCTCACGGGCGTCGAGGTTGATGCCGCCCAGGTGCACGGTGGCGAACCGGTCGTCGATCCGGCCGCGCAGGACCCGGTCCACGGCCTCGGCCTGCTCGTGGATCTCCTTGTGCATGTAGGTGTCGTGGACGCCCATGTCGTAGGAGGCGGCCTCCCACTCCACGGTGGTCGGCTCGGCGGTCGTCCGGGTGCCCTCGGTGGTGTACGTGCGGAAGTCGTCGGCCTTCAGGGTGGCCATCTCGCCGTCGTCGAGGGTGACTATCTGCCGGGTGTGGGTGACCAGCGCGGCGATGTCGGAGGCGACGAACATCTCCTTCTCGCCGATGCCGAGCACCACCGGGGAGCCGTTGCGGGCCACCACGATGCGGTCGGAGAAGTCGGCGTGCATGACCGCGATGCCGTACGTCCCCTCGACCAGGCGGAGGGCGGCGCGGACCTTCTCCTCCAGCGTCTCCGCCTCGGAGCGGGCGATGAGGTGGACGAGGACCTCGGTGTCGGTCTCGGAGAGGAACTCGACGCCGTCCGCCTCCAGCTTGCGGCGCAGGTCGGCGGCGTTGTCGATGATGCCGTTGTGCACGACGGCGACCTTGTCGTCGGCCGACATGTGCGGGTGGGCGTTCACGTCGGACGGGGCGCCGTGGGTGGCCCAGCGGGTGTGGGCGATACCGGTGGTGCCCTTGAAGCGCGCCGGGACCTTGGCCTCCAGGTCGCGGACCCGGCCCTTGGCCTTGACCATCTTCAGGCCGGCCGCCTTCGGCGAGGTGACGACGATGCCCGCCGAGTCGTAGCCGCGGTACTCCAGGCGCTGAAGGCCCTCCAGGAGCAGCGGGGCGACGTCACGCTTGCCGATGTATCCGACGATTCCGCACATATAAGTCCCTTTTGTCCCCGAGTTGATGTCACTGTCGGCCCGGCGGCGATGGTCAGCCGTAGACGATCCGCCGCAGCTGCCGCAGCGAGAGCTCCGGCGGCGCCACCGCGCGGTACTTCAGTTCCGCCCCGATCCGTTCGAAGATCTCCGCGTTCACCAGGCCCTGGGCCTGCATCTCGCGGTGGCGGCGACGGACGAACTCCTCGGTCGTCTCGTCGAAGTAGGCGAGCACGTCCTGGACCACCCGCAGCGCCTCGCCCCGGTTCAGGGGCGTGGAGCGCGTCAGATGATCAACGAGTTCGTCGTGCACCCGGTAGATCCTGGAGTACGGGAGATGCTTTCGCAACAATCTTGCCCGATTTCGGGCAGGGTCAGCTTTAGATGCTGATGAATCGCTGTTCGCCCACTGTCCACCCGGCGTCCCGCGTCCTGTCGCACGCGTGAAGCAGTTTCAGACACCATGGATATTCCACGCATGGGTGTACCCGAGAAGCTCGCCGAGCGCATGAGCATGGCCGAACAGCACGAGTACCTGCGCTCGAGGTTCTCGCGGCGCACGATGATCAGAGGCGGTGCCGTCACCCTGGGCGCCGTCGTGGGTGGCGCGTTCGTACCGGGTGCCGCCGCCCAGGCCGCCGTCCCGACGCAGGCCACCGCCCCGGCCACCGAGACGGTCGACGGCTCCCTCGTAGCCCCCTTCGGGCGCCACCTCGCCTACGGCAACGACGCGCGCACCGAGATGACGATCTCCTGGCAGGTCCCGGTCGCCGTGAAGAAGCCCTTCGTCCGGATCGGCGCCCACCCCTGGGACCTCTCCCGCAGGATCGAGGCCGAGGTCCGCACCCTCTACACCCCCGCCGGCGTCGGCGCGAGCGGCGACCACACGCAGTACTACGTGCACGCCAAGCTGACCCACCTGCGCCCGGGCCAGACGTACTACTACGGCGTCGGCCACCAGGGCTTCGACCCGGCCGAGCCGCACCTGCTGGGCACCCTCGGCACCTTCACCACCGCCCCCGACCACAAGCGGCCGTTCACCTTCACGGCCTTCGGCGACCAGGGCGTGAGCTACCACGCCCTGGCCAACGACAGCCTGATCCTCGGCCAGAACCCGGCCTTCCACCTGCACGCCGGCGACATCGCCTACGGCGACCCGGCCGGCCAGGGCAAGACCTCCGACACCGTCTTCGACTCGCGCACCTGGGACCAGTTCCTCGCCCAGACCGAGTCGGTCGCCAAGTCCGTCCCGTGGATGGTCAGCTACGGCAACCACGACATGGAGGCCTGGTACTCGCCCAACGGCTACGGCGGCGAGGAGGCCCGCTTCACGCTCCCCGACAACGGGCCCGACAAGAAGAACCTGCCCGGCGTCTACTCCTTCGTCTACGGCAACACGGCGATCATCTCGCTCGACCCCAACGACGTCTCCTTCGAGATCCCGGCCAACCTCGGCATCTCCGGCGGCACCCAGACCAAGTGGTTCGAGGCCCAGCTGAAGAGGTTCCGGGCCGCGCGGGACATCGACTTCGTCATCGTGTTCTTCCACCACTGCGCGTACTGCACCTCCACGGCGCACGCCTCGGAGGGGGGTGTGCGGCAGGAGTGGGTGCCGCTGTTCGAGAAGTACGACGTCGACCTCGTCATCAACGGCCACAACCACCAGTACGAGCGCACCGACGTCATCAAGGGCAACGCCGTCAGCAAGAAGCTCCCGATCGGCGGCACCGCCTACCCCGAGAGCGAGGGCGTGGTGTACGTCACGGCGGGCGCCGCGGGCCGCAGCCTGTACGCGTTCAGCGCGCCCGACTCCTACGAGGGGCACGAGCACGAGACCGACTCCGTCGCCTCCTTCGTCAACCTCAAGGACGGCAAGCAGAACGAGACGGTCGCCTGGTCCCGGGTGCGCTACCTCAACTACTCCTTCCTGCGCGTGGACGTCACGCCCGCGCCGAAGGGCCACTACACCACCCTGAAGGTCCAGGGCATCGCCGAGACCGGTGACCGGATCGACCACTTCACGGTGGCCCGCCGCGCGAAGTGACGCGACCGCGGGCCTTGCGGGCGGTCCTCACGCGCCGTCCTCACATGCGCTTCAGGACCGCCTGCTTGGCCAGGGTGAACTCCTCGTCGGTGAGCACCCCCGTGCGGTGCAGCTCACCCAGCTCGCGCAGCCGCCGCAGCAGCGCGTCGTGGTCGTCCTCGGCCGCCGCGCGCTGCTGCGGGACGGCGGCCTCCGGGGCCCGTACCACCGCCGTGTCCGGTACGGCCTCGGGAACCGCCGCCCGTATCCCCCCGGGCTTGCCCCCGGACGCCGCGGGATGCGGCAGCCGCGCCTGCACCGCCGCCGCGACCAGTGCCATCAGCGGGTCCTTCTTGAAGCCCCACAGCTCCACCGCGTGCGGGTCGTACTTCGGCGGGGTCCCGGCCGGCGCGCCGCGCACCGTGAAGCGCAGGCAGCCGTTCTCCAGGCCGGCCGCCGGCACCCACTCCACGGCCGTGATGTCCGCCAGCGCGAAGGAGCGGGCGCCGCCGGCGGCCTTGGCGTCCTCCGTCTTCCAGTTCCACTCCAGCCGCACCTGCTCGCCGTCGAAGCTCGCCGTGCCGTCCCCGGCGGCCACCGACACCGGCAGCGATGGGCCGGACAGCAGATACCGCGTCACCGGATCGGGTGAAACCCGCTCCAGCAGCAGAGCGCTGCGGACCTCGTCCACGAAGTACTCGGCGACGCCGTACCGGTCGGACTCCACCAGCAGCTGGTAGGGGTCGTGGGGCTCGGTCAGCCGGCCGCCGGTCGCGAGCAGCAGCGGGTCGGCCCCGTCCCGCAGCCGTAGTCTGAGCCGCCCCGTCTTCTTCCCCTGTTCGAAGGAGACGCCCGCCAAGGCTTCCAGCGGGACGGTGAGTTCGCCCAGCGTACGGCGGAACAGGCCGACGTTCCGGTCCCGTCCGGGGGTCAGCCGCAGGGACTCGCCGTCGAACGTCCAGGTGCCGTCCTTCTGGATGATTTCCGCCATGGGGGGATTGTTTCACCGCTGATGCGAGAGAGTGGTCTACACCCATCGGGTGCTCACCGAGCCCTCGACCCCGTGTGAAGGGAGCGCATGTGAGACGGCACCACAGCACGACTCCCCGCAAGTCCCGTACGACCACCCGGGTGACCCATGTCCTCGGTTCGCTGCTGCTCGTGGCGGCGGCCGGGGCCTTCACGGTCGCCGCCACGCCCGCCAAGGGCGCGCCACCGGCCGCGACCCCGCTGAGCCAGGTGATCCCCGCGCCCGCGTCCGTCCACGCGGGCGGAGCCGCGTACCGCATCACGTCCGCGACGCGTATCCGCGTCGACGGCGGAGCCGAGGCCCGCCGGGTCGGCACGTACCTCGCGGACGTCCTGCGGCCCTCGACCGGCTATCGGCTGCCGCTGACCACGCACGGCCCGGCGGGCATCCGGCTGCGCCTGGCGGGGGGCCCGTTCGGCGCCGAGGGCTACCGCCTCGACAGCGGGCCCGGGGGCGTGACCATCACCGCCCGGGAACCGGCCGGTCTCTTCCACGGCGTGCAGACCCTGCGCCAGCTGCTGCCCGCCGCCGTCGAGAAGAAGTCCGCGCAGCCCGGCCCCTGGCTGGTCGCGGGCGGCACCGTCCAGGACAGCCCCCGCTACGCCTACCGCGGCGCCATGCTCGACGTCTCCCGTCACTTCTTCACCGTCGACCAGGTCAAGCGGTACATCGACGAACTCGCCCTCTACAAGGTCAACGAGCTGCATCTGCACCTCAGCGACGACCAGGGCTGGCGCATCGCCATAGACTCCTGGCCGCGCCTGGCGACCTACGGCGGCTCCACCCAGGTCGGCGGCGGCCAGGGCGGCTACTACACCAAGGCCGACTACAAGGAGATCGTCCGCTACGCCGCCTCCCGCTACCTGGAGGTCGTGCCCGAGATCGACATGCCCGGCCACACCAACGCGGCCCTCGCCTCCTACGCCGACCTGAACTGCGACGGCGTGGCGCCCCCGCTCTACACCGGCACCAAGGTCGGCTTCAGCTCGCTGTGCGTGCCCAAGGAGGCCACCTACGACTTCGTGGACGACGTGATCCGGGAGCTGGCCGCCATCACCCCGGGCCGCTACCTGCACATCGGCGGCGACGAGGCGCACTCCACGAGCCACGAGGACTACGTGAAGTTCATGGACCGGGTGCAGCCCCTCGTCGCCAAGTACGGCAAGACGGTCATCGGCTGGCACCAGCTGACCGGCGCCACCCCGGTCAAGGGCGCCCTCGCCCAGTACTGGGGCCTGGACTCCACCAGCGCCGCCGAGAAGGCGCAGGTCGCCCAGGCCGCGCAGAACGGCACCGGGCTGATCCTGTCCCCGGCCGACCGGGTCTACCTCGACATGAAGTACACCAAGGACACCCCGCTGGGGCTGGCCTGGGCCGGCTACGTCGAGGTCCAGCGGTCCTACGACTGGGACCCGGGCAGCTATCTGCCGGGCGCGCCCGCCTCCGCGGTCAAGGGCGTCGAGGCCCCGCTGTGGTCGGAGACCCTGTCCACCTCCGACCAGATCGAGTACATGGCCTTCCCCCGGCTGCCCGGCGCCGCCGAGCTGGGCTGGTCCCCGGCGGCCACCCACGACTGGGACGCCTACAAGGTGCGGCTCGCCGCGCAGGCCCCGCGCTGGGACGCCCTGGGCATCGGCTACTACCGCTCGCCCCAGGTGCCCTGGCCCGCCGAGTAGGACGGACACGCACCGACGGGCGCCCCGGAGGACCGTACTCCGGGGCGCCCGCCCGTCTTCGCCGCCCGTCGGGCCCTACCGGCCCGCCAGCGGGTTGCGCAGGGTGCCCACCAGTTGGAGCGCGCCCGACGGATCGGCCAGGTCCACCATCTGCCGGTTGTCGCGCAGCTGGAGCCGGTTGAGGCAGGACAGCGCGAACTCGGGGGCGAACAGGTCGTACCGGCGGAATCTCGCGGCGAGTTCGGGCACCGACTCCTGGTACTCGCGCACCGTCTCGGCGACCGTCCGCCAGAAGGCGTCCTCCTCCAGGATCCCCTCGGCGGCGAGGTGCGCGGCGAGGAAGCGGAAGAAGCAGTCGAAGACGTCCGTGAACACCGACAGGAGCTTGTGGTCCTCCGGGACCCGCACCCGGATCCTGGTCACCTCCGGCGGCAGCACCGCGTCCGGGTCCATCACCGCGATCTCCTCGGCGATGTCCTTGAAGACCGCCCGCCGCACCACCCCGTCCCGCAGGACCAGGATGACGTTCTCGCCGTGCGGCATGAAGGCCAGGTCGTGGGCGTAGAAGCTGTGCAGGATCGGGGTGAGGTAGGCGCGCAGGTAGTGGCGCAGCCACCGCGCGGGCGGCAGCCCGGAGCGTTCGATCAGCGCGCCGGCGAAGGAGGCGCCCTCGTGGTCCACGTGGAGGAGCGAGGCCATGGTCGCCAGGGTCTCGCCGTCCCGGAGGGTGGGCACGGGGCTCTCCCGCCACAGCGCGGCCAGCATCTTGCGGTACGGCGAGGAGCGGTCGGTGGCCTGCTCGTACTCCCGGTGCCGGTAGCCGACGGCCGCCCGTTCACGGATGATCGACAGGCCGGTCGCCTTCAGCACGGGGTCGTTCTCGATGAGCCCGGACAGCCAGTCGTTGATCGCCGGTGTGGCCTCCATGTAGGCGGCCGACAGCCCGCGCATGAAACCCATGTTGAGCACGGACAGGGCCGTCTTCACATAGTGCTTCTCCGGACGGGAGGCGTTGAAGAACGTCCGCACGGACTGCTGGGCCAGGTACTCGTCGTCGCCCTCGCCCAGGCAGACCAGACGGCGGTGGGCCACCTCGGCGGCGAAGGTGACGGAGAGCTTGTTCCACCACTGCCAGGGGTGGACGGGGATGAGCAGATAGTCGACGGGGTCCAGGCCCTGACCGGTGAGCACGCCGTGGAACCGGCGGATGGTCTGCTCGCCCAGCTCCGCCCGCAGGAACGACTCGTACTCGATCCCGGCGCCCGCCGTGAACGCCGCCCGCGAGCGGTGCGCGGCCAGCCACACCAGCCGGAGCGGACTCGCGGTCTCGGGGGCGTACGACAGGTACTCGTGGACACCGAAGCCCAGCCGGCCGTTGTTGGCCACGAAGCACGGGTGGCCCTCGGTCATGCCGGTCTCGATGTCCTGGAAGGAGGCCCGCGCCAGCTCGGCCGACGAGATCGGCGGCTTGGCGAGCTTGTAGCAGGTGCCGGCGAGGGTGGAGGAGATCTCCTCCAGATAGACCGGCAGGACCTCGTCGCTCAGGCCCAGGGACCCCTTGAACTCGACGATGAAGTCGAGGGCGGACAGGGGCAGTTCGGCGCCCTCGCGATGCCGGGTGATGGAGTCGGCGTCGACCTGCCAGTGGTCCAGGGCGCGCCGGACGGCGGAGAAGCGGTAGGCGGTGAGCCCGTCATCGCCGCGGACGACGTACCGCGCACCCTCCTGCTCGGGTGTGATCAGCCGCTCGTGCGCGAACTCGGCGAGCGCCTTGCGTATGAGCAGGCGGTCGGCGGCCGCCCAGCGCTCGGGGGACAGGTGGGCGACGGCGTCGGCGAGGCTCATACGGCCACCCCCGTCGCAGCGGTGAACCGCTCGCGCGTGCAGAAGCTCAGCAGGGCCTTCTTCTCCGGCGTCCGGATCTCCCGCTCGGGTACGAACCCGACGGCTTCGTTCAGGGCGTGCACGGCCGTGTTGCGCACGTCCGGCTCGACGACGATCCGGCGCACCGCCGGGTCCTCGAACAGGTGCCGCATCACGGTGGTGATCACGGCTCGCGTGAATCCGTGCACGGGTGTGTCCGTGGGTGCGACCAGGAAGTGCATGCCGACGTCGCCCGGCTCGGGTTCGTACAGGCCGACCAGTTCCCGGTGGGCGGGGTCGTAGCGCTCCATCAGGAAGGCGGGCTCGCCGTCGTGCAGGCCGAGGAAGGCGTGGTGGTGCTCGTCCGCGGCGATGTCCAGGTACGCGCGCTCGACGTCCGCCGGCCCGGCGTCCCGCATCATCCAGAACGTCGCCTTGGGATGGGTGACCCAGCCGTGCAGCAGCCGGGCGTCCTTCAGGGGGTCCAGCGGGCGGATCGTGAAGGTCATACGGCGAACTCCTGGAAGGCGATGGTCTTCTCGACCGGGTAGTACTCGGTGCCGAGCAGCTCGCGGATGATGTACGAGTTGCGGTAGGCGCCCATGCCCAGGTCGGGGCTGGTGATGCTGTGGGTGTGGACGCCGGCGTTCTGGAGGAAGACGCCCCGGCCCGTCACGTCGATGGAGTAGTTGCGGGCGATGTCGAAGTTGCCGTGCGAGTCGTGGCGCAGGCGGTCCTTGACCGGGCTCAGGAACTCCGGCTCGGCGTACTTGTAGCCGGTGGCCAGGATCAGGCCCTGGGACTCGAGTTCGTAGTCCTTCTCCTGCTCCTCTTGGCGGAAGGAGAGGGTGTAGGTACCGTTCTCGTGCCGAGCGCCGTTCAGCGAAGAGTTGGTGAGCAGGCGGGTGGGGACCGGGCCGCCCAGGTTCTTCTGGTAGAGGAGATCGAAGATCTCGTTGATCAGGTCGCCGTCGATGCCCTTGAACAGGCCCTTCTGCTCGGCGGTCAGGCGGTAGCGGGTGGCCTCCGGCAGTTCCCGGTAGTAGTCGATGTACTCCGGGGAGGTCATCTCCAGCGTGAGCTTGGTGTATTCGAGGGGGAAGAAGCGAGGGGAGCGCGTCACCCAGTTCAGCCGGTAGCCGTGGACGTCGATCTCGCTGAGCAGGTCGTAGTAGATCTCGGCGGCGGACTGGCCGGAGCCCACGAGGGTGATCGACTCCTTGCTCTGCAAGTCCTGCTTGTGCTGCAGGTAACGGGAGTTGTGGACGAAGTCGCCGCCCAGGCCCTGACAGGACTCGGGGATGTACGGCGGGGTGCCGGTGCCGAGGACCAGGTGCCGGGCGCGGAACGTCTCGCCGCGTTCGGTGCGCACCACGTACAGCTCGTCCTCGTACGTCACCTCGGTGACCGTGGTGCCGAAGCGGATGCCGCTCAGCTTGCCCGCCGCCCAGCGGCAGTAGTCGTCGTACTCGATCCGCAGCGGATAGAAGTTCTCGCGGATGTAGAACGAGTACAGCCGGCCCTTCTCCTTGAGGTAGTTGAGGAAGGAGTACGGCGAGGTCGGGTCGGCCAGGGTGACCAGGTCCGACATGAAGGGGGTCTGGAGGTGGGCGCCGTCGAGGAACATTCCCGCGTGCCACTCGAAGTCGGGCTTGGACTCCAGGAAGACGCCGCTGAGGTCGGCGATCGGCTCGGTGAGGCAGGCCAGGCCCAGGTTGAAGGGGCCGAGCCCGATTCCCACGAGGTCGTAGGTGCCGTTCGGGGCTTCAGGACGCGCGGTCAAGGGACTCTCCCAGGTACTGCTCGGCGTGGCCGGCGATCAGGTCGAGGACGGCGGCCAGGTCGGCCGGCCGGGTCTCGGGGTTGAGCAGGGTGAACTTCAGGTAGTGGCGGCCGCCGACCTTGGTGCCCGCCACCACGGCGTCACCGGAGGCGAACAGGGCCTTGCGGGCGTAGAGGTTGGCGCGGTCGATCTCGGCCGGGTCGGTGACGGCCGCCGGGATGTAACGGAAGACGAGGGTGGACAGGGCGGGCTCCACCACGACGTCGAAGCGGGGGTCGGCGGCCAGCAGCCGCCAGCCCTCCCGCGCCAGGTGGCAGACCTCGTCGAAGAGTTCGCCGATGCCGTCGGCGCCCATCACCCGCAGCGTCATCCACAGTTTCAGGGCGTCGAAGCGGCGGGTCGTCTGGAGGGACTTGTCGACCTGGTTGGGGATGCGTTCCTGCGCCATGCGGCGGGGGTTGAGGTACTCCGCGTGGTAGGTGGCGTGCCGCAGGGTGGCCGCGTCCCGGACCAGCACGGCGGAGGAACTCACGGGCTGGAAGAAGGACTTGTGGTAGTCGACGGTGACCGAGTCGGCGCGCTCGATGCCGTCGAGGCGGTCCCGGTGCTTCAGGGAGGCGAGCAGGCCGCAGCCGTAGGCGGCGTCGACGTGCAGCCAGGTGGCGTACCGCGCGCAGAGCTCGGCGATCTCGGGCAGCGGGTCGATGGAACCGAAGTCGGTGGTGCCGGCGGTGGCGACGACGGCCATCGGGACCAGGCCGTCCTGGCGGCAGCGCTCCAGCTCGTGGGCGAGGGCGACGGTCCGCATGCGCTTGGCGTGGTCGACGGGGACCGGGACCACGGCCTGCTCGCTCAGGCCGAGGAGTTTCGCGGACTTCCGGACGCTGAAGTGGCTGACCTCGGAGGCGAAGATCCGCAGTTCGGCCAGGTCGTGTGTCTTGGTCTCCTCGCGGGCCAGCAGCAGCGCCTGGAGGTTGGACTGGGTGCCGCCGGAGGTGAAGACGCCGTCGGCGGCGGGCCCGAGCCCGATGCGGGCGGCCGTCCAGTCGATGAGCTTGCGCTCGATCAGGGTGCCGCCGGCCGACTGGTCCCAGGTGTCCAGGGAGGAGTTGACGGCGGACAGGACGGCCTCGCCCAGCACCGCCGGGATCGCCACCGGGCAGTTGAGGTGGGCGACATAGCGGGGGTGGTGGAAGTAGACCGCGTCGCGCAGATAGACCTCCTCCAGCTCGTCGAGGACCGCCGTGGTGTCGTGCAGCGGCCGGTCCAGGTCGATCCGCTCGATGCGGGGAGCGAGGTCGTCGACGGTGACGCCGGTGAACGGCCGGTCGGTGGCGGCGAGTTTGGCGGCCACCCGCTCGACTCCTTCGGTCACGGAGCGGCGGTAGTGCTCCGCGGTGAGGTCATTGAGCAGGTGTGAGCGCATGTGGGGGCCTCCGCAGTGGATGTAACTTAGGTTAGCCTAACCTAACTTCTCGGGATCAAGGCATGCCTCTCCCGTGACCGGCGTCACTCCAGGGGCGGTTACTCCGCCGCCCGCAGCTCCTCCTCCGTCATTCCCTGCCGCCAGTACCCGACGAAGGCGATGCGCCGCCGGTCGATCCCGCGCTCACCGACGAAGTGCCGCCGCAGCGCCTTCACCTGCCCGGACTCACCCGCGAGCCACACGTACGGGCGCTCGGCGGCGGGCAGCCGAGTCTCTCGAAGGGCATCGACGGTCATGGGGGACCCGTCGTGCCGTACGAGCCAGGTGACCTCCGCGTCCGCGGGCGTCGAGACGTCCTGGATGTCACCGGCGTGCGGCACCTCCAGCCAGGCGCGCACCCGGATGCCGGCCGGGAGGGATCCGAGGATCGCGGTGGCGGCCGGAACGGCGGTCTCGTCGCCCCACAGAACGACCAGGTCGGTGTCCTCGGGCGGGCGGAAGCGGATGGCCCGGTTGTCGGCGACGGCCGGGCCGAGCACCAGCACCCGGTCGCCGGGCGTGGCATGCGCAGCCCAGCGGGAGGCGGGTCCGGCGGGGGAGCCGGCCCCGGGCTCGACGCCGTGCAGGGCGAAGTCGATGTCGATCTCGTCGGGGTCGCGGCGCAGCGCCCGCAGCGTGTAGGAGCGCATCACCGCCCGCACCTCGTCAGGGAGTTCGCGCCAGGCCTGCCACCAGCCTTCGCCGAGTTCGACCGGTACGACGGGCTCGGACTGGCCCGGGTGGGGCAGGAACAGCGACAGGGACTGGTCCCTGCCGTGCGAGTGGAAGTCCCTCAGGTCGGGTCCGGCGAAGGTGACCCGGAGCAGAGACGGACCGAGCCGCCTCGTCCGTACGACCTGAAGGGAGAAGAAACGGAACGGGGCGGCCACGGCGGTGGTCATATGTGCTCCTGAGTCGTCGTCAGGGTGCTTTGTGCGGGCGCTGTGTCGGGGGTGCTGTGCCGGGAGAGGGGTGCTTCGCGGAAGGGCGGCGCCGGTCGTGCGAGGGTCAGGAGACCTTCTTCGCGGTCTCGATGGCCTTGGCGAGGTCCTCGAGGAGCGGGGCGCACTTGTCGTAGGACAGGATCGGCTCGGGGTTGCGGGCGATGACCTGGCCGGCCTGGACCGCGGGGAGCTTCTTCCAGGTGCCCTGGGTGATGCCGGCGGGCTGGATGGCCGAGGTGCGGTTGTCCATCATGATGATGTCGGCCGGGTACTTGTCCACGTTCTCCCAGCTCAGCGACTCGTACCAGCCGCCGCCCTTGGCCTTGGCCTGCTCGGGCGGCTCGACGAAGTTCACGCCGAGGGCCTTGAAGTACTCCAGGTCGATGGAGAGGTTGGTGCCGGAGACGTAGAACAGGTCCTGGCTGGCCGAGCCGGCCATCACCTTGATGTCCGGCTTGGCCTTGGCGGCGGCGCGCAGCCGGGCGGCCGCGTCCTCGAAGCGCTTCTTGGCCTGCTGGACCTTGTCGCCGGTGACGTCCCCGCCGAGCGACTTGGCGAGCGCCAGCATGCGCTGGAGCGGCTCGGTCATCTGGCGGTCGTAGACGGAGATGCCGACGCTGGGGGCGCCCACGGCCAGGATCTTCTTCTTGGACTCCTCCGGGACGTACCAGAGGGTGCCGGCGTCGTCGAACATCGTGGAGATGAGGACGTCGGGCGCGAGGGCCGCGTACTTCTCGATGTTGAACTGGCCCCACTCGTTGCCGAGGACCGTCACCTTGCTGACGTCCATGTCGCCGGCCTGCACATCGGCCTTGCCGTCCTTGGTCGTCGTGGGGCCGAAGACGCCCTTGGCCTGGACGCCGTAGTCGTACAGGGCGGCGGCGACCCCGACGAACGCCACGATGTCCGCCGGGACCTTGTCGGCCTTCGCGGTCTGCCCGCGGTCGTCCTTGAAGGTCCACGGGCCGGACTTGGCGGCCGCGGTCCCGCTGCCCGAGCCGCCGCTTTTCCCGTCGTCGGTTCCGCAGGCCGCGAGCGCGGCCCCGAGGCCGAGGGCGCCGCCCGCGGCGAGGACGCCGCGGCGGGAGAGGTGGGTGGCACGGGCAATGGGCATGGGTGTGACTGCTTTCGAACGGGGCGGAGCGCCCGCCGGACAGGTTCGAAGGTAGGTTAGCCTAACCTCAGTTCCTGTCCAGAGGGCGGGGCGCCGCGCCCGTCCGCTCCGGCGGTTCGCCGGCCGGGTCCCGCTGCCGGAGTGTCAGCCGGCGAGCCCCAGCTCCCGGGCGATCAGCATCCGCTGCACCTCGCTCGTGCCCTCGCCGATCTCCAGGATCTTGGAGTCGCGCCACATGCGGGCGACCGGATACTCGTTCATGAAGCCGTAGCCGCCGTGGATCTGGGTGGCGTCACGGGCGTTGTCGACCGCGATCGTCGACGAGTACAGCTTCGCCAGCGCCGCCTCCTTCTTGAACGGCTCGCCGGCCACCAGACGGTAGGCCGCGTCCCGCCAGGCCAGCCGGGAGGTGTGGGCCTTCATCTCCATGTCGGCGATCTTGAACTGGATCGCCTGGTTGGCGCCGATCGGCCGGCCGAAGGCCTGGCGCTCCTTGGCGTACTTCACCGACTCGTCCACACAGCCCTGGGCCAGTCCCGTCGCCAGCGCCGCGATCGCGATGCGGCCCTCGTCGAGGATGCGCAGGAACTGCGCGTAGCCGCGGCCCTGTTCGCCCAGCAGGTTGGCGGCCGGCACCCGGACGTCCTGGAAGGACAGCTCACGGGTGTCCGAGGCGTTCCAGCCGACCTTGGAGTAGGCGGGCGCGACCGTGAAGCCGGGCGTGCCGGAGGGCACGATGATCGCGGAGATGAGCGGCTTCCCGTCGGGCTTGCGGCCCGTCACCGCCGTCACCGTCACCAGGCCGGTGATGTCGGTGCCCGAGTTGGTGATGAAGCACTTGGTGCCGTTGATCACCCACTCGTCGGTGTCCGGGTCCAGCCGGGCCGTGGTCCGGGTGGCGCCCGCGTCCGAGCCGCCGTCGGGCTCGGTGAGGCCGAAGGCGCCCAGGATCTCGCCCGCGCACAGCTTGGGCAGCCAGGTGCGCTTCTGCTCCTCGGTGCCGAACAGATGGATCGGCATGGCGCCCAGGGAGACGCCCGCCTCCAGGGTGATGGCCACGGACGAGTCCACCCGGGCCAGTTCCTCCAGGGCGATGCCGAGCGCGAGGTAGTCGCCGCCCATGCCGCCGTACTCCTCCGGGAACGGCAGGCCGAACAGGCCCATGCGGCCCATCTCGCGGACGATCTCGTACGGGAACTCGTGCCGCTCGTAGAAGTCGCCGATCTTCGGCGCCACGACGTCGTGCGCGAACTCCTCCACCGTGCGGCGGAGTTCCTCCAGCTCGGGGGTCAGGCGGTGGTTCATCGTCGGTCACTGCTCCTTGTGGGAGAGGGCACGCAGGGTGCGGGAGGGACTGGGCCGGCCCAGCCGACCGGCCATCCACTCGCTCGTGGCGACGAGACGGCCGAGGTCGACTCCGGTGTCGATGCCGAGGCCCCGCAGCATCCACACGAGGTCTTCGGTGGCGAGGTTGCCGGTGGCGGACTTGGCGTACGGGCAGCCGCCGAGGCCGCCCGCGGAGGCGTCCACGGTGGTGACGCCGTGCTGGAGCGCGGCCAGGGTGTTGGCGAGGGCCTGGCCGTAGGTGTCGTGGAAGTGGACGCCGATGACGTCGGTGGGCACACCGCCCTCGTTCAGCGCGGTCAGCAGCCGGAGCACATGGCCGGGCGTGGCGACGCCGATGGTGTCGCCGAGGCTCAGCTCGTCGCAGCCCATGTCCCGCAGCGCCCGGCAGACCCGGACGACCTGGTCGACGGGCACCGGACCCTCCCACGGGTCGCCGAAGCACATCGACAGATAGCCGCGCACATGCGCGCCCCCGTCCTTCGCCCGCCGCACCACCGGCTCGAACATGGCCAGCGCCTCGTCCACCGTCCGGTTGAGGTTGGCCTTCGCGAAGGACTCGGTGGCGCTGGCGAAGACGGCGACACGGGTCGCGCTCAGCGACAGGGCCCGCTCCAGGCCGCGCTCGTTCGGGACGAGGACGGGCAGGTCCACCGGCAGGCCGCTCACCATCGGGAACAGCTGTTCCGCGTCGGCCAGTTGGGGCACCCACTTGGGGTGGACGAAGCTGGTGGCCTCGATCGTGGTCAGGCCCGCCTCGGCGAGGCGGCGGATGAACTCCGCCTTGACCTCCGTCGGCACGGTCGCCTTCTCGTTCTGGAGGCCGTCGCGCGGGCCGACCTCGTGGATCCTGACCCGGGCGGGCAGGCCGGGGACCGGGACGGCCATGGGGAGACCGAGTTCCGAGGTGCTCATGCCGATTCCTCCTCCGCCGGTGCGATGACCGCCAGCACCTGGTCCATGGCGACCGTGGTGCCCGGTGTGACGTCCAGCTCGGTGACC